>CAMLDH010000220.1 GCA_946478765.1 uncultured Oxalobacteraceae bacterium
AAGCGGCCCAGGAAAACAAGCGCGCTTTTTGTTAACTCAATCGGTGTTCGCGTCAGGTCGACGATGGCGTCTTGCCGGACGTAGCGGCCGGGCTCGAACTCGATGCACTGCCGGCGTCCGGGGTAGCGGCCGCAGGCGCTGCGGCAGGTGCCGAGGACGTCTCGGCAGCGGCTGCCGTGGCCGGTGCCGCTGCATTGCCGGCGCCACCGCGAAAATCGGTTACATACCAACCGGTGCCCTTGAGTTGAAAACCGGCCGCCGTCAGTTGTTTTTTAAATGTGGATTGGCCGCAGGACGGACACTCGGTCAGCTGCGCATCCGACACTTTCTGAAGTACATCCTTGGCAAAACCGCATGCTTCGCAGCGATAAGCGTAAATCGGCATGAAAAAATCCCCGCAAAAATCATACAAAACCCTGAATTATAAAGGCTTTTTACAGATTTTCGCGGGGATTATCCGTTGCGGCCAAGCAACGGTCCGGCGCCATGAAAAATGCCGGATCAGGCGGTAGCAGCTTTACCGACATGAACCTGCGGAATCAGCGAGCCGACAATCATGCCGCCGAAACTGGCCAAGAGCCCCACCAATTGCGCCGGCCATATCGATTCGCCGCCAAGTTGCTCCATCAGCAACCATGCGCCCAAGCCGCCCAGCACCGCGATCAATGCGCCTTGCGCAGTCGCACGCTTCCAGTAGAGCCCCATCACCAGCGGCACAAACGCCGCCACCAGCGTCACCTTGTACGCATTGCCGACCATATCGTAGATCGGCATGCCCTGCGACGCCAGCGCAAAGGCGGTCACGGCAATGGCGAAGCACACCACCACGATGCGGGTTGCCAGCAGCATTTGCTTGTCGTTCATCGGGAAAAATTCACGCAGCACGTTCTCGGTCAAGGTAATGCTCGGCGCCAGCAGCGTGCCGCTGGCGGTCGACATGATCGCAGACAGCAAGGCGCCGAAGAACATCACCTGCGCAAACAAGGGCGTGTTGTTGAGAATGAGCGTGGGCAGGATCATTTGCGCATCCTTGTCGATCAGCGATTCGACCATTTTCGGGTCGATCAGCGATGCCGAATACGCCAGGAACATCGGGATGAAAGCGAACAGGAAATAGAGCGATCCGCCGGTAATCGAGCCGATCGCACCGGTGCTTTCGGACTTGGCCGACATCACGCGCTGGAATACGTCCTGCTGCGGAATCGAGCCGAACATCATGGTCACCCAGGCCGCGACAAACGCCAGGATGTCCTTGGAAGTCAATGCCGGTGCAAATTCGAATTTGCCCGCCGCCGCCGCATGCGCCACCACCTTGTCCGCACCGCCCGCCAGGCCCGACACCACGTACGTGATATAAACCAGGCCGACGACGATGATCGTCATCTGAAAGAAGTCCGTCAGCGCCACCGACCACATGCCGCCGAACAGCGTGTAGAGCAGCACGATTGCGGCGCCGATGATCATGCCCGCCGATAGCGAGATGGCGCCCTGCGACAACACATTGAATACCAGTCCCAGCGCGGTGATCTGCGCCGACACCCAGCCGAGATAGGAAATGACGATGCAAACCGACACAAGGATCTCGACCGTGCGGCTGTAACGCTGGCGGTAGTAGTCGCCGATGGTCAACAGGTTCATCCGGTACAGTTTGCGCGCGAAGAACAGGCCGACCAGGATCAGGCACATGCTGGAGCCGAACGGATCTTCGATGACGCCGTGCAGGCCGTCCTTGACGAACTTGGCCGAAATCCCCAATACGGTTTCCGAACCGAACCAGGTCGCAAACACGGTCGCGATCACGATATACAGCGGCAATGAACGGCCGGCATTCGCATAGTCGCCCGAATTTTTCACGCGAGTGGCGGCAAACAGGCCGATCGCGATCGACACGACCAGATAAAGTATGACGAAACCGACTAAAACGCTCATGTATCC
The DNA here is from genome assembly GCA_946478765.1 of uncultured Oxalobacteraceae bacterium. The sequence continues at coordinate 1,936 of CAMLDH010000220.1, forward strand.
TCCTGATGAATTTTCGCGATTATAGCGGCTAAAAAATCAATCGCAAGCGGAAACCATGCCGGATTTGCGGCGCCAGATCTGCCAGCGCTCCTTTCCGGCAAACACCTCGATGGAATCGGCGACCGCTTGATCTTCCATCCGCTCGAAGTACGGCATCAGCAGCACAGCGAGTGCGTCCGGCGTGATTCCGAACGGCGGCCCCTTGGGCGCATCATCGACATAAAAAAATCCTGCCAATAGCGCACCAGGAGCAAGCAACGCTGCCCAGCGTGCAGCAAGCTGCGGCCACATTTGGCGCGGCAATGCACACAGGAAGGCGCGCTCGTAAATCAGATCGAGCGGCTTCGGTGGTGTAAAAGTGAAAAAATCGGCTTCCACGACGCGCGCAGCCCACGGACCGAGCACGCTGCGGGCGGCAGTAACCGCCGCCGGCGAAAAGTCGATGGCCGTAACATCCCACCCCGCGTCGGACAGATAGCCCACTTCATACCCGCTGCCGCACCCCGGGATCAGCGTCGTCAATGGTCTGTTGGCGCGCGCAACAAATTGCTGCAGAGCCGCCGGCACACCCCGCCTGTCCCACGGCGTGAAATCCTGCTCGAAGCGTTCAGTCCAGAACGCAGGCAGTGATGGATCGCGAGATTGAAATGTCGGCATGCCTTAATTACTTTCCAATCCAACCCGACAGCTACCAGGAATTAACGGCGTACCAACGCAAAAACAATTGCACCAGCAGCATGCCGCCGATCAAACCGCCGCCGAAATAAATGGCAAAGCCCACTAGCCGGTTGGTGCGCTTTTGTTCTTCCAGCAATTGCTTGAGCAACTGGGTATTTTCCTGGTGCGGCTGCGACACCTGCGTCAGTGCCTGGTGCGCCAGGCGCGGCAGTTGCGGCAACAGTTGGTTGTAACGCGGCGCTTCGGCCTTGAATCGTTCGATCAAGCCGCGCCAGCCGACCTGTTCTTGCATCCAGCGTTCCAGATACGGCTTGGCGGTTTTCCACAAATCCAGATCGGGATCGAGCTGGCGTCCCAAGCCTTCGATGTTGAGCAGGGTTTTCTGCAACAGCACCAGTTGCGGCTGCACTTCGACATTGAAACGGCGCGAAGTCTGGAACAATCGCAGCAGCACCTGGCCGAATGAAATATCGCGCAACGGCCGGTCGAAGATCGGTTCGCAGCACGCGCGCACGGCCGACTCCAGCTCATCGACACGCGTCTCTTTCGGCGCCCAGCCGGACTCGATATGCGCTTCCGCAACGCGTTTGTAATCGCGCTGAAAAAACGCGAGAAAATTCTGCGACAGATAATTCTTGTCGTAATCGGTCAGGGTACCGACGATGCCGAAATCGAGCGCAATATAGCGTCCGAAGGTTGCCGGTTCGATCGACACCATGACATTGCCGGGATGCATATCCGCGTGAAAGAATCCATCGCGGAAAACCTGCGTGAAGAAAATCTCGACGCCGTGGCGCGACAGCTTCTTGAGATCGACGCCTTCGGCGATCAGGCGATCGATCTGCGAAATCGGGATGCCGCGCATGCGTTCCATCACGATCACGCTGGCCGAACAATAGTCCCAATACATTTCCGGCACCGCGAGCAAATCGGATTGCGCAAAATTGCGGCGCAACTGGCTGCCATTGGCTGCCTCGCGCATCAAATCCAGTTCGTCATGCAAATACTTGTCGAACTCGGCGACCACTTCGCGCGGCTTCAAGCGCCTGCCGTCTTCCCATAGACGCTCGACCCAGCCGGCCGCGATATGCATCAATGCGACGTCTTCGTCGATTGATTTTTTCATGCCGGGCCGCAGCACCTTGACCGCGACTTCCTTGCCATCTTTCAGGGTCGCAAAATGGACTTGCGCAATCGATGCCGACGCAATCGGATCGCGCTCGAAATGCGCGAACAAATCGTTCGGATGCGCACCGAGCGATTTCTTGATTTGCGCAATCGCGAGATCGGGATCGAACGGCGGCACGCGGTCTTGCAGCTTCGCCAGTTCGTCGGCGATATCCATCGGCAGCAGATCGCGGCGGGTCGACAGCACCTGCCCGAACTTCACGAAAATCGGGCCGAGGTCTTCCAGCGCCTTGCGCAAACGCACGCCGCGCGGCGCCGAAATATCGCGCCAGAAGGTCAGTCGGTCGATCAGTTTTGCCGTGCGCGGAATGGCCAGACCGGACATCGCGATATCGTCCAGGCCGTAGCGGATCGCAACCTGGGCAATTTTCAGAACCCGCACAAATTTCAGTATCATTTCATGCGACTTTCCAGCTTCTCGATCCGCTTCGCGAGCCGCTCGATATCGTCGCGCAGCTTGGTTACATCATCGGTAAAGTCGGCAATGGCTTGCGGGCGCATCAGCATTGGGTTCTCTTCAAGAAAGTATTCGGCGACGTTTTCAGCCAGCTTCTGCTGCGTCGATTTGGCAGTATCGAATGCGGCTCTGGCGCCGGCCACGATGCGGTGGGCGGCGATGTCGCCGACCCATTTGCTCAGATCGTCTTCCGCCTCCCAGCGCAGCGACTGGCTCAATTGCGAAATCGTGTTGGCAAAATCCGCGTCGCCTTCCACTTTTACGTATGAAAACGCGCGTTCGCGATTCTGCATGATCAGCGGCACGTCCGACAACCGGGCGCGAATCGTGACGTTGGCCGGTTCGCCTGCGTTTGCGGCTTCCACCAAGCCGTCCGGCGCCACTTTCAGCCGCACGGTGACCAGACCGGCATCCATGCACGCAACCTTGCCGACATGCGGCGCGAGCTTGGCGCGCGCCCACGGTTCCTGCGCCAGCAAATGATTGATGACGGCGGGTAGTACGGATGGAAGAGAGGAAGGCATCATCGTTACAAATAAAAACCGCCCGTGACAATTCACGGGCGGCATCAAGTTTACCAGCTTGGCGGGGCTCAGGATAATTGTTGAATCCCCGCCAAGACCCAGCCGCCTTGTCCGGACGCCGGTTTGGACAAGTTCCATATCTCGGTGAACGATTCGGCCGGTGCATTTTCGGCTTCCTTGATCAGACCGGAGAACTTCACGCTGGCAAGGTATTGGCCGTTCATGGTTTCGACCCCCAGCAATTCGGCATCCAGCTTCACCACGTCGGTGTTGTTCGGCGATGCGCCGCGTTCCTGCAATTGCATCTTCAGTTCGGCAAACATTTCCGGCGACGTGAATTCGCGGATGTCATTTACATCAGCCCTGTCCCATGCCGCTTGCAGACGGATAAAGTAGGTTTTGGCATTGCGCAGGAATGCCGGCACGTCGAAATCGGCGGGCACGCCCGGTATGACATCGGCAGCCGTTGCAGCCGGCGCGGCTTGCAATGCGGCTGGCTGTGCATTCGTCGGCTCGATGCGCGATCCGATTTCCGGCGTGTAACCGGCGCCAGACGAATATCCTCCGGCATAAGCGGGTGCATTGTCGTCGCTCTTGCGGCGAAACATGCGAATAATGAACATCACCGCAATCGCCAGCAACGCAATCATCAGGATCGAACCAAGCATGCCGCCCATCGCGCCGCCAAAACCAAAGTGCGACATCAATGCGCCCAATCCCAGGCCCAGCAAGGCGCCGCCCAGAATCCCCTTCCACGGACTGGCCGGTTTCGCCGGCGGCGTTTGCGGTGCGGCAGCGGGAGGCGCAGCAGGTTTCGCCGGGCTCACGCCCTGCTGCATCGGCGCCTGAGGACGGCTAAAACTTTGCGACTGCTTGCCGAACGAACCGCCGCCGCCCAAGCGCTTGGCTTCTGCCTCGGAGACGGTGATCGACAATGCACTGACGACCACCATCAATGCGATCAATAATTTTTTCATGCGGAACTCCTAAAGTTTGATTCCTGTGTGTAAGGCGGCTACGCCCGCCGTCAAATTGAAATACTGAACACGTTCCAACCCTGCGTCCTGCATCATTTTCTTCAATGTTTCCTGATCTGGATGCATGCGGATCGATTCGGCCAGATATTTGTAACTTTCAGCATCGTTCGCAAACCTTTTGCCCAACCACGGCAACACCGAAAACGAATATACGTCATACGGCTTTTGCAGCGGTTCCCACACCTTAGAAAATTCGAGCACCAGCAACTTGCCGCCCGGCTTCAACACGCGGCGCATTTCGCTCAACGCGACATCCTTGTGCGTCATGTTGCGCAGGCCGAACGCGACCGATACGCGATCGAAATAATTGTCCGGGAATGGCAATTTCTCCGCGTCGCATATCAATGTGGGCGTGCACAAGCCTTTATTCAATAGCCGGTCGCGCCCGACACGCAACATCGATTCATTGATATCGGTCAGCCACACTTCGCCTGTCGGCCCGGCCTGCTTTGCAAACGCCTTGGCCAAGTCGCCCGTGCCGCCGGCGATATCGAGCACCTTGAAGCCGGGACGGATGCCGGCTTGTGCGATGGTGAAGGTTTTCCACAGCCGATGCAGCCCGCCCGACATCAGGTCGTTCATCACATCGTATTTGGCGGCGACAGAATGGAAGACCTCGGCGACTTTGTGCACCTTGTCTTCTTCGGCGACGGTTTGGTAACCGAAATGGGTGGTATTGGTCATGGCTGCGAACTGATGAGTTGAAGGCGCATTAT
>CAMLDH010000221.1 GCA_946478765.1 uncultured Oxalobacteraceae bacterium
AGGTATTTCGGCACCTGTTCCTGATCGGCGTTACCACCGAAAGCGGCTGGCTGGACGTGCCTGAATATGTGCCGCTGTATTCCGGCGTGGACGGCACATGCGACAAAAACAGTCTCACCATCACGTTCGATCTGGCGCCGCACATCCCGCCGCTGACGCCGTATTCGCGCGCCATCCACGGCGAGGATTACGGCACCGACCTGCCGCTCGTGCGCTTCGTGATCAATCCGAACGGCTATATGTATCCTTACGGCTTGTTGCGCAATCTGCCGCTCAGCGAAGTCCTGATCGAGGTGGCTGTCCAAGGCTGCAAGGAACTGGTCTTGTACAACAACATCGGCCAGTTGACAGCCGCCGCGCCGTTCAATCCCTTCGGCCCGATCCCGGCCGTCGGCTCTTATTTCATTGTCGGCAGCGCCGAGGCCGCGTGCAAGCGCCTGACCAGTTTCGATATCGATATCGAATGGGGCGGGCTGCCTGCCGTTCGCGGCGGGTTCGAGACCTACTATCAGGGATACGAAGATGTTGCTGACGGCGAGGAAGTCGTTGCCGCGGCCAGCGTACTGAACGACGGCAAATGGACGCCTGTCGACAGCGCGCAACAACCGACCGTAACGCTGTTCGATACATGGGATGACGAACGCGATATCGACGGCATCAGCGCGCATCGCACATTGTCCGCCAATCGGATCATTCATCATTACAAGCCAGTCAAGCGGCTCCCGGCGGACCATGTCTTCACTTATACGCCGGCGTCCAAGAACGGCTTTTTCAAATTCACGCTATCCGGGCCGCCATTTGTATTCGGACACAAGGACTATCCGCAGGTGCTGGCGCAGGCGTTGACCTTCAATTCGAAACAAAAATTACCGGCATTGCAAAAGACCGTGCCGAACCCGCCGTATACGCCGCTGGTCAATGCGATCTCGCTCAATTACACGGCCTTTTCGAGCATCAGGCTGGAGCATGGCGGTTTAGCGGCCGATCGTGAGGATGAAAAATTCATCCATCTGCATCCGCTGGGCTGGGAAGCGCAGGGCGATGCGGCGGATGCCAATGTCTTGCTGATACCGCAGTACGACTACGCGGGAAATCTGTATATCGGATTCGACGCGAGCAGGATGGCCGGCCCTCTGAACCTGTTCTTTCATTTGCGCGAAGACTCGCTGCCGCTGGAAGGCGAGACCAGCGCCGCCTTGCACTGGTCTTATCTTGCCGCCAACCGCTGGGTCGGCTTCAAGAAAAATCAGCTGGTCTCGGATTCGACCCAGGGCTTCATGGTATCGGGCGTCGTGGCGCTGGAGGTGCCGGCCGATATCAGCAACGACAATACCGTGATGCCGGGTGGCATCTGCTGGATACGCGTCTCGGCCGAAAACAACCTCGACCGGTTCTGCAGCGTGTACTCGGTCTACGCCAATGGCTTGAAAGTCAGCCGGCGGCAAGGCGACGATTTGTCGGCGGCGCCGCCAGTGTTGCCCGCCGCGACCATACAGCGCAGCAGGAAGACGATCCCGGGACTTGGCAAAATCACCCAGGTGATCGATTCCTTCGGCGGCCAGCCGCCGGAAAGCAGAAGCGACTTGCGCACGCGCACCAGCGAGCGGCTGCGGCACAAGAACAGGGCGGTTTCTCCGGGCGATTACGAGACGCTTATCCTCGAACGCTTTCCCGGGATTTACAAGGTCAAGTGCTTTCCCAACATGGCGACCGAGAATGGACCGGAGAAATGCATACGGCCCGGCCATGTTCTGATTGTCGCGTTGCCGCACCTGTCGAGGTCCGGGAACGCGAACAGGGTGCCGGTGCTGGACGGTCATCTGATCGGCGAGGTGAAGGATTTCATCGTCGGTTTTTCGTCGCCGTTCGCCGTCATCGACGTGCGCAATCCGGTCTACGAGCACATACAGGTGCGCTGCACGGTCAAATTCAAAAAAGGCTTGAGCGGCGGCTATTACCTCAATCTGTTGAACCAGGCGATTTCCGATTTCCTGTCGCCCTGGGACGAGAGCGGATATCCGGTGCATTTCGGCTGGTGCATCCGCCAGCACAATGTGGAATCGTTCATCCTGGGCCTGGACTACGTTGATTACGTCACCAATTTTTCGATGCTGCGCATTTCGCCCGACAAAGGCGGCCGGTTTGCGCTATTCGATACCGCGGCGCGCATGGAAAACGGCGAGCGGCAAAAAGATATCGTTCCCAAATACCCGTGGAGCATTGCGGTGCCGCTGCAAAAGCACGCGATCGAAACCACCGACGATTTCACGGCGATCGAGCCGCAAGTGACCGGGTTGTCCGAACTTGAGATCGGAACCACTTTCATTATTTCAGCAAGGGACAAGCATGACAAAGCGGACTAGGGAAACGCTCAAGCAGAAATTCATGAATGGCGAAATGCCAACGATGAGCGGCTTTTCCGATCTGATCGATTCGATGCTGAACATGCTGGAGGACGGCTTCGACAAAACGCCGGCCGACGGATTCAAGGTGGCGCAATTGCAGGACGGGCGGCTGATCAGTTTTTACCAGGACATCGATGTGCGCAGTCCGCTGTGGTCGATACGGCTCGATACGTCAGCCGAGAAAAGCCTGATCGTCGGCAGCAACGAGAACCCAAACGCCCTGACTCTGCGCAACCTGGCGAACGTCGATCAGCCGGGCGGAATGCCGCGCACCGGCGTCGGCATCGGCATCAACAAAGCGCATCCAACGTACGAACTCGATGTCGCCGGCACCGTCGCCTCGCATGGCCGCATCGGCCGCAAAGGGGAGCTTCCGGTGCCGGCCGACAGCGAATGGCACGATATTACCGATGCGCTGGACGGTTGCTACGCGTTTGAGATCATGGCCGGCGTGGGCAAGAAGGGCAGCGGAAAATATACGATCATGCACGCGTTCGCGCTCAATGCATTCAACTCGAAGAGCCATATCACCTATCACCAGGCTTTTTACAGTTCCAAGTGCTGCCGGCTGGAGCTGCGCTGGGAACCGGTATCCGGCGGCCGGCGCAACGAATACAAGCTGCAGATGCGGGTCGGCTGTTCCTATGGCGAAGGCGTCTGGGTACAGTACTACATCACCAGCTTGTGGCCCGATCCATTCATGGACGACTGTCTCAATAAACCTGTTGCAAAAGCCAAGAAATGACATCGCAGAACATATTCAGCATCGGACTCAGCACCGATGAAGGCGGCCTGATCGTCGAAGCATTGGCGGAGCGTCCGTTCAAGGAGGTATTCGAACTGATCGGAAAACTGCATCGGCAGGCCAGTGCATCCGGCTGCGGCGATGAAGGCGGGGCGGCGAACCATCATTTCACATTTGCCGCGCACGAGTTGGCGCTGACGCTCAAGGCATTGGGGGCGTTGCCGTTCAATCGCGTCGATGCGCTGGTGCGCAACCTGAATAGCCAGATGCAGCGGCAATCGGGGCAACATACGTTGAATAAGGCATCTGCGCCTCATGTCGAGCGCTGATTACATCAGCAAGATCCAGCCCGATCCGGACGGCCTCGATTTCGATGCGTTGCGGAGGGAAGGCATCGCGCTGCTGCAGGGCTTGTGCGGCAAGACCTGGACCGACTACAACCTGCATGATCCGGGCATTACCATTCTCGAGCAGCTTTGCTATGGCTTGACCGATCTGGCCTATCGGTCCGGATTCGATCCGGAAGACTATCTGACGGAGCAAAACGGACGCATCGACTACGAAGCGCAGGCGCTGTATCCGCCGCAGGAAATTTTCCCGAGCCAGCCGCTAACCGCCAATGACTACCGCAAGATCATTTACGACGCCGTCCCCGCGCTCGACGATATCTGGTTTGCACCGGCGAGCGGCGACGGCGTATTGCCGCGCGGTTTGTTTGCGGTGTTCGTCAAACTGGATGAGGCCCTGGACGATCCCGCATCGGCTGGCGCGCGCGATCATGCGATCCGAAAAGTAAAGGAAGTGTTTGCAGCACACCGCAATCTCTGCGAAGACATCCACGAAGTCAAGGTCGTGGAGACCGAGCATTATCTTTTGAAAGGCGAGATCGAAATCGCCGGCCATTGCGATCCCGCCGAAGTACTCGCGGCGATTCATTTCGAATGCGCCAGATACATATCATCCGGTTTCGAAGTCGATCGCTACGAAGATGTCTTCACCGCCGGCACAGGCCTGGAACAGATATTTACCGGCCCGCTGACACGGCATGGCTATATCGGCGATGGCAATTTCGCGTCGCCGCACAAGACCGTGTCGATTGTCAAATTGATCGGCCTGATCCGGGACATCGAGGGCGTCATGCAGGTGCATAGTCTCGGACTGGTCAACGCGAATGGACAAAGCGTCGACAGCATTGCGCACGACCCGGTGCGCCATATCTGTCCGCGGCTGCGTTTTCCGGGCAACGTGAATGAAAACCTTTTGCACCTGTTTTTCGCACGGGGTACGGCCGGCAGCCATGCGGTCGATCGCGAAGAAGAATTTGCGCGCACCGAAAAAGAGAGCGGCTTGCTGAAAGAAGCCAGGCTGCAACTGGCCAAACGCAAATTTGAATTCCAGGCGTTCCGGAACAGCCGGCAGACCATGGCGCAATTCGTTTCGCTGCCGCAGGGAACGCATCGCAACCTGCACGAATACTATTCGATTCAAAACCAGTTTCCCGCCATCTACGGCATTAACAGATATGGCGTGCCGACGTCCGCGCCGGACGAAAGAAAGGCGAGCGCCGCCCAGTTGAAAGCGTATCTGTTCATGCCCGAGCAGTTGATGGCCAACTATCTGCAAACGCTGCAGGAAATCCCCCTGCTGTTTTCGGTAAGCGAACCGTTTCAACAATCCTACTTCTCGCAGTGCATGGACAACCGGAGCCTGCCGGGCATTGAGCGCCTGTACGTGGAGTCGCCCGACAAGACTGCCGCGGCAGTGGCGGAAATTCAATCCGGATATGACAACGTCGATGACCGCAGGAACCGAATTCTGGATTTCATGCTGGCCATTTATGGCGAACAATTCAGCCAAAAGTCGCTGCAGCGGTTCAATTATTATCAAGAAAAAAGCACACCCGAGTGGATGATCCGGAACAAACTCGTGTTCCTGAAAAATATCGTCAGTATCGGCAGAAATCGCGCCACGGCCTTCGATTATTCGCAACCGGTATGGAATACAGGGAATGTCGCCGGATTGCAAAAAAAAGTAAGCGTTCTGCTGGGATTGAAACACATCGATTCCGTCCGTTCGCTGAGCGGCGTACTGGCCGACCGGAAAATACGGCTGCTGCCGGACGACATATTCGAACAGTCGGCAAAGACCCGGCCCGCCGATGAAAACGGGGATCCCGTGCCGCGCAAGAGCGACATCCTGCCCGACCATCCTGCCGCAAGTGATTTTTTAAAGGATGTCCCGCTGGGCGAGTCGGCATTCAGGAAAGGCTTCGATCTCAAAAACTATGTGTTGATCGAAGACGGCCAGCAGACCCTGGTGTGCTTCAGGCGGCACCAGGACGCCACGCTATGGCAATTTGCCAGTGCCGTCAGCCGGCAGGCGGCGCAGCGATGCGCGCACGAGTTTTGCCGAACGATTGCCCAGCTCAATGCCGACTGCGAAGGCTTGCATATCGTCGAGCATCTCCTGTTGCGGCCGCGCGGAGACAGCAAAGCTGCGCATGAAAAAATCAGGAAGCACGAGGGTTTTTTTGAATTCCGGATCAGCGTGATCTTTCCCGCATGGACTGCGCGGTTTCACGACCGTGAATTCAGAAAACTTGCGGAAGAAACCGTGTGCAGCAATGCCCCGGCGCACGTCTACCCGGAATTTTATTGGCTCGATTTTGTGCGCATGCGGGATTTTGAAGCGCGCTATCAAACCTGGTTGCAGGAGATGCGTGCATTTCAGTCGGATGCGCAGGCGCTCGATGCCGCAGCCGACGGCCTGATCACCTTCCTGCAGAAAAATGAGAACAAAAACGGACGAGACTATTGGGTTTGAGCCATGAGTTCATGTCACCTCATTGATGAAGTTGTGTTTGATATCGCGTTTGACACGACGGCGTTGGCGGTCGCGCAACAGGAGAAGATGCAGCCTTTTCTCGTGGATAACCTGCTGCCTGCGGTTGACGACGTGTTCAATCGATATGCCGACGCCGACACGGTGCTCAAGCTGGATGTGGTGGAAATCGATATTGGTGATGTACCGGCGGAGGATTTCAAAAATGAAATCACGCGGCGCGTCACGGAACAGCTTGGCGTCTTGCTGCAGAAAAAACTGCAACAGGCGAAGCGGACGCCATCGGCCGGTACGGCATTGATCAGCCGCAAGCTGTCCGACCTTGAACAACTGACAGGTTTTCTCCTGAATGGGACGATGCAATGGCATGCGAATGTCGCGGATGATCGTCTGCATGAGCACTTGCTCGATCGCGTTCTACGCGACAGCGCGCATGAGTTTGCCGCCTATGTGAAGCGGTCCGCGCAAAGAACGACGCTGATCGAGCGGATGACCCGGCAGTTTCCGGAACGGCATCTGGTGCGCG
>CAMLDH010000222.1 GCA_946478765.1 uncultured Oxalobacteraceae bacterium
TGGCCCAATAAGTTTCACTGCCAAACCTTGTCAAGTAATCAAAAACGCCATCCGCGTCCCCGACAAGTCAAGCACATCACCATCAGCCATCGAAAATGCGCCGGCACCGATCGATTGCCCATTCACCAACGGATAAGCATCGCCTTCGACATGCGTAATGCTGTAACCATGCGTGCCACGGGTAATCACCGCCACCTGTACACCCGGCCGCCCGATCGTCGTCAGTACTTTGGTGAGTGCGACCTCCTTGCCGGCACTGGCGCCATTCAGCACCTTGACGACAGCTCGTCTCTTGCGCGGATCGGCTTTCGTCGGGTCGCCATGGCGCTGATGCTCAAAGACGCTGCCGTTGGATGAATCCGATGAGTGCGACGGACCTTCGGCGCCATTGTCGAGATTGTCGTCGGTAACATACCTGATCCTGTACTGCGCCAATTCGACCACGTCGTTATCCTGCAAAAAATGCTTCCTTACAGGCTGGCCGTGAATTTGCGTGCCGTTGGTACTGTTCAAGTCTTCCAGATAGGCGTCGTCGAGGATCGTGACGATTACCGCATGTTCGGCGCTGACGGCCAGGCTATCGAGGACGATGTCATTGTGGGGATGGCGGCCAATGGTGATGCGTTCTTTTGACAGGATCATCTCCTGCAATACGGTACCGTCCTTCGTGAGGATGATCTTTGCCACTGTTTTTCTCTCCGGCTACTCTGCCGATTCTGATTATCTGGCTGATGTTACGTATTTGCCCGCTTTTTTCTGCCTGTGTAGGCGGGTACTTGTGTATTTTTGTGGATATCTATCCCCCCGTCATTCCCTGCCGCAATATTGTTCGACACGATGTTTGCTTAGCGCCTGCGTTAGAGGCTCCTTCCCCTTCAAGGGGGCGTAGCAGGGAATTCGGATCGCATGCGATCCGCCTGCGGAGCGGATTGCGCTTGCAAGCGCAATCCTCTTGGTTGGGATGGGGATGGGTTTTCATATTGCTGCGTTTTAACCCATCCCCACCCTAACCCTCCCCTTGAAGGGGAGGGAATACGGCGGCTGGAACACGTCAGCAAATAATCAAATGTAATTCGCGCCAACCCGCAAGCAGGCACGAAAAAGAAGCTTGGCGCGCAACATCAATTATCTGACCCAGTTCAACATCCGTCCAAACAAGCCGTCTGCTTCGGCGTCGCTTGATTGCACTTTCACCAGAACGACCGAGGTATTATCGCGGCCGCCATTGTCATTTGCCCGTTGTATGAGCGCATCACACGCGGCGTCAAGATCGGTTCCGAGGCGATTCAGGATCTCGCTGATTTCCTGTGTCGACAACATGTCGGACAAGCCATCGGAACATAGCAGATACAGATCGTCCGGTTTGATTTGATGTTCATGGACTTCTACCGCGAGTTGGGCATCGACGCCGACGGCCCGGGTGATGAGATTGCGGTGCGGGGAAAAGCGGGCGCTTTCCTGGTCAATTAATCCGGCATCGATCTGCTCCTGCAACAGCGAGTGATCGCGTGTCATTCTGGTCAACGTCTCTTGCCGCAATCGGTACAGCCTGGAGTCGCCTACATGTGCGACGGCGACTTTATCGTGGTGGAACAAGGCCGTTACGACTGTGGTGCCCATCCCGCTATATTGCGGTTCGTTGCGCGCTGCTTCCAGAATGCTGCCATTGGCGCGCGCGACGGATGCGACGATCATCTGCTGAATTTGCCTGGGCGAATTGGCACGCGCATCCCAACTGAAATGACGCAATTGTTCTTCCAGCGATTCCTTGATGATTGCGGTTGCAATGGCGCTCGCTATTTCACCTGCGTTGTAGCCACCCATGCCATCCGCCAGGATAGCCAGCCCATATTCGAGACTAAGCGCAATGGAGTCTTCATTATGCGAACGCATCAGGCCGGTATCGGTCTTGGCGGCAAATTGAAGCGCGACGTGATAAGCCATGTGCGTTATACGTTGCTGCCAGCGAATGAATACAAAATTACAGATCTCCGTCTAAGGGTCCGGGCAGCAATAAATTGGGTAATTATTTGCGTTGGTTGCTGCAAACGCTAGCGCTTGGAGTCCGTTTGTCTTCTTGCCAGCCAATGTCCGATCGCCACCACAGCAAAGGCGCCGATCAGTCCCGGGACACTGATCAGCATACCCAAGCCCGGAATGAGAACACCTTGATAGGGTAAATTCGCTTGTATCCATGGCGTCAACCCGACATCGGTAAACACCATGCCGCCGGCCAAATATCCCAACAACGCTGCACCGAGCGTGATGATCAGCGGGAAGCGCTCCATCAATTTCAGGACGAGCGTGCTGCCCCATACGATGATCGGGATGCTGACCGCGATGCCGAAAATGACCAGCGCCAGCCGATAATTGCCGCCCGCGTGCTCGGCCGCGCTGGCGACCGCAATCACATTGTCGACGCTCATCACCAGATCTGCCACCACGATGGTTTTGATGGCGGCCAGCAGGCGATCGCTGGCCGGAATGTCGCCATGGCTATCCTCGGTGTCCGCCAATAGCTTGATGCCGATCCAGAACAACAGCAAGCCGCCCGCCAGCTTGAGGTAAGGCACCTGCAACAGGGTGACGGCAAACGTGATCAATGCGATTCGTATCGCAATTGCGCCAAATGTGCCCCAAAGAATTCCTTTGAAACGCAGCTTGGGCGGCAAGTTGCGACAGGCGAGCGCAATCACGATCGCGTTATCGCCCCCCAGTAAAATATCGATCAGAATAATCTGGCCGACTGCAAGCCAATTTAATTCGAGCAAAAAATCCATACGCTTTCCGAATTGTCGCGCTCCAAATACTACGGGGAGCCGAAGCTCCCCGCAAGCCGCTTTTGAAGCGCTCAGCTCTGGGTGTAATCAGACAGCAATTACAACATCGCCTTTAACAAACGCGCCATCTCGGACGGGTTTTTGGTTGCCTTGATACCGCACTCTTCCATGATGTCGAGTTTGGCTTGCGCGGTATCGGCGCCGCCCGAAATCAAAGCGCCGGCATGGCCCATGCGTTTGCCTGGAGGCGCAGTGACGCCGGCGATGAAGACGACCACCGGCTTTTTCATGTTGTCCTTGACCCAGCGCGCGGCATTGGCTTCGTCCGGACCGCCGATTTCGCCGATCATGATGACCGCATCCGTGTCCGGATCGTCATTGAACGCTTTCATGATATCGATGTGCTTCAAACCATTGATCGGATCGCCACCAATGCCGACGGCAGACGATTGGCCCAAACCCAATGCAGTCAACTGACCGACGGCTTCATAGGTCAAGGTACCGGAACGCGACACGACGCCGATCCGGCCTTTCTTGTGGATGTGGCCTGGCATGATGCCGATCTTGATTTCATCCGGCGTAATCAGGCCGGGGCAGTTCGGGCCGAGCAGCTTGGTTCTGCTGCCGGCTTTGGCCATGCGGTCCTTCAACGCGAGCATGTCACGTACCGGGATGCCTTCCGTGATGCAGATGGCCAGATCGAGGTCGGCTTCGACCGCTTCCCAGATCGCAGCGGCAGCGCCGGCCGGCGGGACGTAAATCACCGACACGTTGGCGCCGGTTTCTTTTTTGGCTTGTGCGACGTTGGCAAAAATCGGGATGCCTTCGAAATCTTCGCCCGCTTTTTTCGGGTTCACGCCAGCGACGAAGCAGTTCTTGCCATTCGCATATTCGCGGCACATGCGCGTGTGGAATTGCCCGGTCTTGCCGGTAATGCCTTGGGTAACGACTTTAGTGTCTTTATTGATCAGGATCGACATGTTTTTCCTCTAATTTGTTGGGGGCGGAGCGGACCGCGTAGGTGGAGCCGCCTAGGCTAACGCTCCGTTTAAGCAGACGCTGCCCGCTCTGTCCCGCAATAAATATTGTTATTTTCCGTTGGCCGCAGCAACAACCTTTTGCGCAGCCTCTTCCATCGTGTCAGCCGAAATGATCGGCAGGCCGGAGTCGGCCAGCATTTTCTTGCCGATGTCTTCGTTGGTGCCTTTCATGCGCACCACCAGCGGCACTTGCAGCGACACGGCCTTGGACGCGGTAATCACGCCTTCGGCGATCACGTCGCAGCGCATGATGCCGCCGAAAATATTGACCAGGATTGCTTTCAGGCCAGGATTTTTCAACATGATCTTGAACGCTTCCGTGACTTTCTCGGCAGTGGCGCCGCCGCCGACGTCGAGGAAGTTGGCGGGCTCGCCGCCGAACAGTTTGATGGTGTCCATGGTGGCCATCGCCAGCCCGGCGCCGTTCACCAGGCAGCCGATATTGCCGTCGAGCGAGATGTACGCGAGGTCGAACTTGGAGGCTTCGACTTCGGCCGGATCTTCTTCATCGAGATCGCGGTACGCGACGATTTCCGGCTGACGGTACAACGCGTTGGAATCGAAGTTGAATTTGGCGTCGAGCGCAATGACCTTGCCGGAACCGGTCAGGATCAACGGGTTGATTTCGGCCAGCGAGGCGTCGGTTTCCCAATACGCTTTGTACAAGCCTTGGAGCTGCACGCGGGCGTCGGCAATCGATGCGGGAGGAATGCCGATCTTGGCCGAGATCGCGTCGGCTTCGGCATCGGTCAGGCCGATCGCCGGATCGATCGCGATCTGGTGTATCAGTTCCGGATGTTTTTCCGCGACTTCTTCAATGTCCATGCCGCCTTCGCTGGACGCCATCAGCACCACACGCTGGCTGACGCGATCGGTGACCATGCTGACGTACAGTTCTTTCTTGATGTCGGCGCCTTCTTCGACCAGCAGGCGGCGCACTTTCTGGCCTTCCGGGCCAGTCTGATGCGTGACGAGCTGCATGCCCATGATGGCATTGGCATATTCCTTCACCTGTTCGAGCGACTTGGCGACTTTTACGCCGCCACCCTTGCCGCGGCCACCGGCGTGGATTTGAGCCTTGACGACCCAGACCGGACCGCCGAGTGTTTCGGCTGCTTTCACCGCTTCATCAACGGTGAGACACGGAATGCCGCGCGGAACCGTCACTCCGAACTTGCGGAGGATTTCTTTGCCCTGGTACTCATGGATTTTCATGCGAGCTTCCCTTCAGACGCTAATTGAAAAAAACTTACTGGATTGACTAACTGGATTCTGACCCGGAGGCCAATTTGATTGCCCAACGCGGGTAATATTTTGCAACCGCTGCACCGTCGGTACGCAATGCATGGCAGCGGTCAAGTTGGAACGGCTTTTGGTCTTGTTCGTTAGCGCTTGCGCCATCGCGCGTATCGATTACGTCGCCGGCAAATGCCTGGACCGCCGCGGTCGGAAGGACTTGCGCGAGTTCGGTCAGATGGGTACAGCCTGCGGTGCCGGACAGACGCTCCTTGAGGCTCTGCCGAAACCCTTTCAGCAAATTGAGTCCGACCAGCTTTTTGTAGGCAGGCCCGATCGTGTCGCAATATGTTGGGTAGGGAACAGCATCGGAGACCGCTTCGGCGTCAACAATGATCATTCGGGTATCGATTGTCACGCGCAGCCAGAGATCGTGCAAGGGCGCGCCGATCGGCCGTATGCCGGACGCCGGTTTGACGTCACGCGTCTTGATGTCGGTGATATGGGCGTCGAGATCCCACAAGCCATCTGCGCGTGCAAACGCTTCGACTTGTATGGCGCGAGTGTGCTTCAGCGCACGACGGGAAATCGGTTGAGACAGGGGCATAAGGACCAATGCCAATAGAGCGGCAAAAATATGCCGCATTTGCGTGTCGTTGGCGCAGCTTCTGCGACAACAGCCGCTCATGCGGCGCTGCAAAAAACCTCAAAAGTGTAGCACATGTCGGCAACCTGAAGCCATACCGAGTATTCCTACGGCGACATAGTGGGGCGTTCAATGTGCGATGACAGGAGTGGTAAATTGCAGACCAGGGCGCTCGCAAGACTACCATTGGCGGATTAGGTGCTGACTGCCGGCTGGAGCGGAACCGGCGTGACTCACTCGTCCGCGCTCACCCATCCGCCCCGTCAACTTCAGGCGTAAGGGCCGCTTTGATCGCGCGATGCGAAAAGCCGCGCTGCTGCAAAAAGCGCATTTGCTTCGCGCGCTCAGCCGCATCCACTGGCGCACGGTCGAATTTCTTGCGCCAGACTTCGCGCGCGCGCGCAATTTCATCTTCGGCCAGATTCGCTTTGATGTCATGCAGTGCATCGCCGTCGATGCCATGGCTTTGCAGTTCGGAGAGAATGCGGCTATTGCCGAAGCGGGCGGCGCGCCGGTTGACCAGGGACTCTGAAAATCGCGTTTGCGACAGAAACTTGGCCGCTTCCAGTGCATCGAGCAAGGCTTCGATATCGTCGCCTTCCTGTGCATAACGGGACAGCTTGCGCGCCAATTCAAGACGGCTATGCTCGCGCGCGGCTAAATATCTCAGGGCCCGCGCTTTCAGGCTTATTTGCTGCCTTGCCATGATCGCCTAAAAGCGCGGGTTTTCCACACGTGAATGGTTAGGCGATTTCCTGAAAAGAAAATACCCCATTGCGCCGCGCTGGCGGGCGCATT
>CAMLDH010000223.1 GCA_946478765.1 uncultured Oxalobacteraceae bacterium
GTCGCCACCAGGGATCGGACGGCGTCGGGGCAACGCGCTCGCCAAGGAGTATTTCGACGAGTGCCGTCGCGGCCGGATGGAGCAGCGTTGTAACGCTGGAAAAAGACCCTTCGGCGGCGATGCGCGCCAGCAGGTTGGCGCATGCGGCCGGCAGGCGCGCGGCGTTCTTCGCAATGATCTGTTCCATCAAGCCGGCAGTGCGCGGCGCCGGCAAAAGAACTGCCGCGCGCACCAAGGCTTCGTTTTCATTGCCGCTATAAATGCCGGCGGCGGAAATGTTGGACAAAAAGGATTCGATGCGCACCGTGTCGCGCAATTGTTCCAGGATCGCCAACATCGATGCTTCATGCTCCGATGGTTGAGACCAATGCGGTACCGGCCAATCATCCAGCATGCGCGCAGAGAGTGCGTGCGCCTCGCGCCACAGGGGCGACGCCGTGCCCTCCCCGCTTTCGATCCAGCGCCGCGCGAGGTCCGCCAGATAAGGCATGCTTACCTGAAGACCCGCGTCACTGAGAATGTCCAGCATGCGCGATCGAGGCCAGAGCACCAGCGCCGCACGACGATAGGTGCGTTCAAATGAAGCGCCTTCGTTGCCTGTGGCCTCGTGGAAGTATTGCTCGTCGGGCTCCCTATTCTGGAATGCATCGGGTGGACAGAGTTCGTCGTCCTCGAACGGCAAGGCATTGATTTCGGGACGGCTGCCATCAGGCCGCCGCCATTGCAACACTGTCTCGATCCGGTCAGCCACCTCGTCGATCTCGAACAACTCGTCCTCATCGTCCTCATCCGACTCCGAATAAACTCCGCGCCCGCGTCTGTACCACCCATAATCGCGGTGTTCCGCACTCCCGTTCTCTTCGATGGAGACGATCGCCAAATGCAGGTCGCAGTCAGCCTGCCCGGCGGCGTCAACCAGCACCGCCGCGACGGCGGCATCGGCGTTCTTCAGCGTATCGAACCCGAGTTCCGCCGCAGTATAGGCGTGCTCCAGCGGATAGATCAGCTTCTCGGGCGAATCATCGTCGGGCGCCTCCTTGCTGGCAACCCACTGCCGCAACAACTCCACGATGCGCCCTTGTTCCGCTTCATAAGCAGGTGGCCCGGATGGCTCGCTCTTGCCTTGACGCACCAGGTTATAGACGAGCGTCAGCCGGTAGCCGGAAGTGATGGGGCGCATCTCATGCACGCAGTCGGCATAGAACGCGGCAAAGGCCACGTCGGCGGGTTCCGTACTGCGGAGGTCAAGGCAAACTTCCCGGTCCCGGTGGCGAATGACCAGTTCCCCTCCGCTGTATTCGGATGGCAAGACGAGCACAAGGGTCGCGAACATTCCCGGCGCTTTTTCCGTGTCGCGATGCTCTACGAAGAAACTCCCGGTGTCGTATATCAGGAGCTTGTAGAGTTCAGCCGAGACCGGCGCGCTTACGCCCAAGCCAGCGGCGGCTTGGGCGGCAATCGCATCGATGGTCCGGGGCCACTCGCGGCCTCCGAGGCGGATATGCTCGGGTCCGATCTGCCAAGTCCGGCGTACATCGGTATCAATGAGCGTCTCTTCGCCGCGGCCATACGGCGCACGCTCGGCGACGGCGACGAGTTGTTCGGCCTGCACCGGCAAAAGCGGCAGAGAAATACGGCCGACGCCGTCAACTTCGAGATTTGGCGCAAAAATGGCGGTCGTGCCTGTCGCATAGAAGTCGCCATGACGACGAATTGCCGGGAGTATTTTGGCGAGGTCGTTAACGATGGATGACATGCAATTTCAGCCTGTTTTCAGAGTTCAAGGTAAACGGGGCTGCGGAGGAATGACTTATCGCGCGATGCGCTATTACCTGCATATTTGATGAAGCGCGCAAAAATCCGTTCCGCCGTCTTGGTCGCTTGCCTTGATTTTGGAATATTCATTGGAAGTCAGGCAGTGAACAGCTAACACGGTAAGGCGTGCTTGGTGCTGCAAGTCCACAGGATTTGCCGGCACCGTTATTGCCGCGCAATAGCAGGTGGCCGTTGGGGAACCAGAATTCTTCGCTGTCGTAGTGGAACAGTTCGATCAATCTGCACGGCAGGCGGGTATACAGATCCCAGATCCGCCATTTCGCTGTCTGTCAGCAGTCGGTCGATCACGACAAATTCGTCGTATTGGCATTCGCTCATGCTTGAAGATTCGCGATTGTGGACGCGAGGAAAAGTCTTGCTGCGGAAGTAACTGACAGTATAAACTGGCTGACGCTTTTTATAGCAATTTTGGCATGCCTATCCTGTGTGACGTAAATAGCGAAACAACCATGGAGTAAAGGTTTGCTCTGAGTTGGCTGGCCAAGTTAGGTGGCCGGACGCCAAGTTAGGCAGACAGTTGCTGTCCGTCTAAATACAAACAGATAACTTCCACAAGGAGCGCCAATGGAATCTATTGCACATCTTCTTACTGCTCTTGCGTCGCTGGCGTGGCCAGTGGCATTCGCCGTCATGCTGTTTGTATTTTACGAACCGATAAAGAAGCTAATTGATTCAGCTCGCGGGCGAAAATTCACAATCAAAGTCGCAGGGAACGAGCTCACGATGGAGGAGGCATCTGAGCAACAACGGCTAATAGTTTCAGACATTCAATTGAAGCTAGCTGAGTTGGAAAAGCGATTGACATTGAATTCACATGAGCCCCTCACTCTTGCTAGTACGCCTTCGCGGAGTAGCAAACATATACTTTGGGTGGATGACCGACCAAAGAACAATAGTTTCTTAGTGGCCTCACTAGAGGAAAGAGGAGCAAAGGTCGATATTGCTCTAAGTACCGAGGAAGGGCTCGAGAAATTCAAATCAGGCCAGTACGATGTCGTTATTTCTGACATGGCACGACCCGAGGGAGAAAAGGCAGGAATTGATCTAGCAAAGAAAATTCGGATGCTGAATCCAAACACTCCATTTTTTATCTTCTGCGGCAATTGGGCAGCAAGAAATCTCAAAGAGGAGTCGCTACAGGCTGGAGTAACAAGCATCACGTCGTCAGGAACAACTTTGTTGAGCCGTTTACCGCCTTCCAATGGAAGCTAATCGGGTAACACGGTAAGGCGCACTCGGTAGGGCATCAATCACGAAGCATATTGCGCCGCATGCTTTCACCTTCCACGAGTCGATGAAAAGTCGAATAATTCCAATGGAATAAGCGTGCAACCAGTCCATGTTTTACCGGATTGTGCCCCTACGGTCATGGGACATCGGTTGCGTGAGCCGCATGCGGCGCAATACGCTTCGCGATTGACGCCCTACCTGATGCGCCTTACGGCCTTTTTACAACCATCGCCGGCTTCAATCGACGCTGGGCTATGTCAGCCCCATGCAGTTTGAAAGGAAGTGGCTTGCCGATCAGCTTCGGCAAACTGCGTGACGAACTCGGTTATGGGATACGGAAAACAGGGGCAAGGTCAGTTTCAAACCCAGATCTCTTTCCCCGATGAAGAGGGAAGCCAATTCTCTTCCACCGCAGAAGCAATACCACTACCGCCTCCCATCCTATCTTGATTTTTGCCGTGCTCGTCCTGTTTGACTGCTTCTCCCAGAGTTATTCCACTAACATCGATTCCCTTGGCCGCGAGTCGCTCCTTGATTTCTTCTTTTTTCATTCCCAACGGCGTTTTAAAATCTTCCAGTTTTGCAAATTGTGCTTGTGGAGTAGGCCTGAGAATTTGTATTCCCAACGAACTATCATACGAAGGTACAAAATGTCCATTTTGGACCATACCTAATACCTCACGGCCCAGCGCTGAAAGTTTATGCTCCGTATTTCGCTCCTCTACGGGTTTGTTTTTTGCCGATTTCCGAACTAAAGTTTTATCATCCAATGGAGTCGTAAGCGCCGCCTCCCTTTGATGATGTGCCAAACCTAGTAACCAGTAGCTATTCACCCTCATGTTATGGACACGAGGATTGTAAATATTCCCTTTGTTTGCTTCTTTGGGAGGCGCATTATAGGCGGCCATCACAGAATTTAAGTCGGACTTTCGCTGAGAACTATATAAAAAAGCAGGCGTTCCGGAGAGAATATTCTTGGTACTCGAATAAACATAATCCTCCGCCTCTCTCCATCCCGATCCAATGGGGCGATTTTTGAGGCTCTGCGGAGAGAAACCATAGGTCGCCTGTTGGAGTTGTATTCGAGATGTATAGGGAGTCTTTTGTTGAGCACTAGCTGCAGCATCGCTTCGTATAGTATAGCCTCGCCAATACGCTTGTATTGTTGCCGCAGCTTTATTCTTCTTTTGCCGTTCCAGTTCCTTTCTTATGGTATGGGCACGACTTTTTCCACCCGCATAGATTCCAGGGATAACTTTTCGTGGTCCGCCCCCCCCCTTCTTGCGCCATGTCTGCCAAATTCCCCTGCATGGCCTTCAGTTTTTTATCTGGATTGCCTATATAAACATGGAACGACGGTAAACAGGGTAGAGACACCTTCATTTGAGAATCCTTATCGCAACATTATGTGCACAACATTTCCGCATAAGTAACCGAGGCATCAATTTAGTTCCATGCAAAATGGAATGGAGGTAATCTGCTCTGCAACAACGCAGTAAGGCGCGCCCAGTAGGGCGTCAATAGCGAAGCGTATTGCGCCGCATACTTTCACCTTCCACGAGTCGATGAAAAGTCGAATAACTCCAATGGAATAAGCGTGCAACCAGTCCATGTTTTACCGGATTGTGCCCCTACGGTCATGGGACATCGGTTGCGTGAGCCGCATGCGGCGCTACTGAATACACCTTACGCCCTTATTTCCGCTGTAACCGCTCCACCGCCTCCAGCACGACATTGAACGGCAATCCCGCCAGCGCGCCGAACGACGCATGCTGCTTCATTTTCCCGCGCGACGTCGCCGGGCTCGGCAAGCCGCATAGAAAGCGCGCGATCTGCCGCGCCTGGCGCAGTGCCGGATGATCCTCTGCCACGACTGCGCGCACCTCTGCCACATCGACATCACGCAATGCGCCGGCATGCGCCTCGATCGGGTGCCGCGTCTGCGCCGGATCGACACAGCGCCCGCACACGCCGCAAGGCTGTTCGCCGCTCTCGCCGAAATACGTCAACAGTTGCCCGGCAAAGCAGCCGTTGCCATTGGCGTACTGAATCACCTGATCGATGCGCTCGATATCGCGCCGCTCGCGCGTTTCAAACAGCGTCACCATTTTATCGAGCGCCGCGTCGATGTCGGGCTCGACAAGCTTCCGGTAACCCTGCCGCAGACCGCTGGCTTGCAGCTCGATCAAGCCCTGCTCTTCCAGATAGCCGAGGGCGCGCGTCATGCGGTCGCGGGCCTGGCCGGTGGCTTGCTCCACTTGCGCGCAATCGAGCGTCAGCCATTTCCTGCCTTGCTGTCCGGCGCGGAAAACCTGCTGGAGATATTGCGCGCGGTCGCCGTCAAAGCGCGCGCAGATCGCAGCGGCGGATTCGATGAAGCCGACTTTGTATTCGGCATAGAACGGCGTGGTGGCGGCGATGATGCCGTCCAGTTCAAGGTAGGTCAGCGCGGTGTTGATCACCAGCGGGCGGATGTCGAAGCGGGACGACAGGTCGTAGGTAGAGACATCGAAGACGCCGTCATTGTCCAATAAGGTTTCGAGCAATGCGTGCAGGCTTTCTCTCGATGGCGTGTCGCCGTAGACGAAGTTGGTGAGCGTCAGGCGGTCGTCGGCGCAGGCCAGCAGTTCGCACTGCGAGACTTCGCCGTCGCGGCCGGCGCGGCCGATTTCCTGCACGTAGTTTTCGATCGATTTCGGCAGATTGAAATGGTAGACGGCGCGGATGTCGGCTTTGTCGATGCCCATGCCGAATGCAATGGTGGCGGCGACGATGTCGATGGCGCCGGACATGAAGGCGTCCTGTACCGACGCACGTTGGTCGTCATCCATGCCGGCATGGTAGAAAGCGGCGCGATGGCCGTTGCTGCTCAGGGCTTGCGCCACCCGCTCGGCGGTGTCTTGCAGTGTCACGTAGACGATGGTGGCTGCGCCTTGGGGCTGGCTCTCGATGCGCCGCAAGAGTAGCGGCACGCGCTCCTTGTGGGTACAAGGCGTCACCCGGATGTGCAGGTTGGGACGGCGAAAACTGGTTTGAATATGGTCCTGCTTTTCGATGCCGAATTGCCGGCATATGTCGGCGGCGACGGATGGCGTCGCAGTCGCCGTCAGCGCCAGCACCCGCTCCACGCGCAGTGTCTTCGCCAGGTCGGCCAGCTTGAGGTAATCGGGGCGGAAGTTGTGGCCCCATTCCGAGATGCAGTGCGCTTCGTCGATCGCCATCAGGCTGATGCGGATGCGTTTGAGGCGCTGCACGAAGCGCTCGTTTTTCAGGCGCTCGGGCGAGACATACAACAGCTTGACGTCGCCGCTTTCCATCTCCCGGTAGATGCGCTTGACCTCTTCGGCCGATAGCGAGGAATCGAGGCGCGCGGCCGGAATCTTCAACTGCGCGAGGGCATCGACCTGATCCTTCATCAAGGCAATC
>CAMLDH010000224.1 GCA_946478765.1 uncultured Oxalobacteraceae bacterium
GCCAACATGATTGCTGCGCGCCTGAATGGCGGGTGGGATTCTTATTGGGGGCGAGCGACTGCATAGAATGTTCCCCACACTTTCAATTACACCCGCGTAGGATCAAGTTCTCTCTTTAATCAGCGGCCATGCTTTGCGCAGGTAGTAGAACATTGACCATACCGTCAGTAGCGCAGCGACACCCAGCAACCATCCGCCCCAGATACGCGTGTTGAGAACACCAAACAGCGTATCGTAGAACAGCAACATCGGAATCGCGATCATCTGCGCCGTGGTCTTGATCTTTCCAAGCGAACTTACGGCAACGGATTTGGATGCGCCGATTTGCGCCATCCATTCGCGTAACGCCGAAATGGTTATTTCGCGGCCAATAATCACGAAAGCGACCGCAGCATTGACGCGATCGAGTTGAATCAATACCAGCAACGCGCCGGCCACCATTAATTTGTCGGCGACAGGGTCAAGAAAAGCGCCGAACGCAGAAGTCTCGTTCCAGCGCCGTGCCAGAAAGCCGTCAAACCAATCCGTTACAGCAGCAATAATGAATACAGCCGTCGAAGCGGCGCCTTTTTCAAATGGCGTCAGCCACGTATCCGGCAGATAAAAAACGCCGACCACCAAGGGAATGAGCGCAACACGCAACCATGTGAGCAAAATGGGAATATTGAGTGGCATAAATCCGGTCTTTTTTTGTTGGAGCCGCGTCCAAATTCGCGGGTTGCAATTATTTGCGTAATTTAATGCAATTGTTTGTAAATGTCTTCTGCCAATTGGCGCGAAATGCCTTCGACGGAAGCCAATTCATCCACGCTCGCATCGGCCACGCCGCGCAAGCCGCCAAAGCGCGCCAGCAGCTTTTGGCGCCGCTTGGCGCCGATGCCCTCGATTTCTTCCAGACGCGACGTCTGACGCGCCTTGGCACGCTTGGCACGCATTCCGGTGATCGCGAAGCGATGTGCTTCATCGCGAATTTGCGCAATCAGCATCAATGCCGCCGATTCCTTGCCCAGCTCCTGGGGTGCACGACCGTCCGCGAAGATCAGCGTTTCGAGTCCAGCCTTGCGGCCCTCGCCTTTCGCGACACCGACAATCAGGCTGATGTCGAGGCCAAGTTCAATGAACACTTGCCGCGCCATTTCAACCTGGCCTTTGCCGCCATCGATGAGCACGATATCCGGCATGACGCCATCGCCATTCGCCACCTTTTCATAGCGCCGCGCCAATACCTGGCGCATTGCCGCGTAGTCATCGCCCGGGGTAATGCCGTTGATGTTGTAACGCCGATATTCGCCATTCTGCATAACATGGTGATGAAATACGACGCACGATGCCTGTGTCGCTTCGCCTTGGGTATGGCTGATGTCGAAACATTCGACGCGCAAGGCGCCGATATCGGCAACGTCGATGCCGAGCGCCTCGACCAATGCACGCGTACGTGATTGTTGCGATCCCTGCTCGGACAACAAACGCGCCAATGCGATTTCCGCGCCCTTGTGCGCCATTTCAAGCCACTGCCGGCGTTGTCCCTGTGGCTGAAACACCAGATTGATGCGATGCCCGCATTGCTCCATCAATGCCATCATCAATGCCGGCTCGTTGAACTCGACATTCAGGATCAGCGTTCCCGGAATGAATTTATCAATGTAATGCTGGGCCAGAAATGCCTTCAACACTTCAACCGCGATCGCCTCGTCTGCTGTCGCGAGAACGCCATCCACATGCGCCGGAAAATACGCACGGTCGCCCAAGTGGCGTCCGCCTCTGACCATCGCGAGATTGACGCACGCGCGGCCGCCCTGCACGATCACCGCGATGATATCGATATCCGCGTCGCCCACGGTTTCCATGGCCTGCTGGTGCAATACGCGTGACAATGCCGAAATCTGGTTGCGCACCGCCGCCGCCTGCTCGAACTTCAGTTCCGCCGCATATGCATGCATCTTCGCTTCCAATGCCTGCATCACTTCCGTTTGCCGCCCGCGTAAAAACTTGGCGGCGTTGTCGACATCGGTTGCATAGTCTTCGGGGCTGATGGCGTTGACGCACGGTGCGCTGCAGCGGTTGATCTGGTGCAGAAGACAAGGCCGTGTGCGGTTGGCAAACACGGAGTCTTCGCAGGTCCGCAGCAGGAATACCTTCTGCAGAATCTGCATCGATTCCTTTACCGCCCATGCACTCGGGAAGGGACCGAAATACTGGTTTTTCTTATCGACCGCGCCGCGATAATAGGTCATGCGCGGAAAGCCCTGCCCGGTGATTTTCAAGTACGGATAGGATTTGTCATCACGAAACAGGATGTTGTAGCGCGGTTGCAGCGTCTTGATCAGATTGTTTTCAAGCAGCAGCGCCTCGGCTTCGCTGCGTGTCACCGTGGTTTCGAGACGCGCAATGCGCTCGACCATCATCGCAATGCGCGGACTCGTCAGCGTCTTTTGAAAATAGCTGGATACACGCTTTTTGAGGTCGCGCGCCTTGCCGACATACAGCACCTTATCGTCGGCATCGAAATAGCGATATACGCCCGGCAAATGCGGTAGTTTTGCGACCGTCTCGATGACAATCGCACGAGGGTCTGGGACAACAGAGTCGGACATCGCTATAGCGCCATTGAAGCAATGAGATGATTCGGCGTCGACATGAATCGCTTATTGCACAATATCTTCACCCGGCAAAAATCAGAGCTTACTCAGCAAGCAGCGATTGGGCAGTTTGTTTGGCCGATTGGTAACGCAGATCTTCCTGCAACCCGGCCCAGGTCCATGCCGAAGTCTGTGGCGCCAAGGCCGCGATCCGCGTCGCGCTTTCTGCAAACAGGGTGCTCATCTTCGCTTCCAGTCCGCTCAACAATTGATCCGCCTTATCCGGCGAATTGCAAATCAAAACCATATCGCAACCGGCCGCCAGTGCGGCCTTGGCACCATCGACGACGTTACCGGCTACGCTGGCGCCTTGCATGCTGAGATCATCGCTGAAAATCACGCCTTGAAAGCCCATGTCGCCACGCAAAATCGATAGCCATTTTTTGGAAAATCCCGCCGGATGCCTGTCCACTTTCGGATAGATCACGTGTGCCGGCATCACCCCTGCCAAGCTCATTCCTAACCAGCCGTACGGCGCGGCATCATCTGCCAGAATTTCATCCAAGCCGCGCTCATCAACCGGTATCGCAACGTGCGAATCCGCTTGCGCGAAACCGTGGGCCGGGAAATGCTTGCCGCAGTTTGCCATGCCGGCCAATGCCAAGCCGTGATTGAGGCTTTTTGCCAGCAGCGTGACCACACGTGCGTCGCGATGAAAGGCGCGATCACCGATCACCGCCGATGCGCCGTGATCCAGGTCGAGTACCGGTGTAAACGACAGATCAACGCCACAGGCACGCAACTCGGCGGCCAGCACAAAACCGACATCAGTGGCCGCTTTGGTCGCCGCCAGCACATCACGATCCCAAAGTTCGCCGAGCCTGCGCATCGCCGGCAGTTTGGTAAAGCCATCGGTCTTGAAGCGCTGTACGCGTCCGCCTTCATGATCGACGGCGATCAGAATCCCCGGCCGCGCTGCATGGATCGCCGCTGTCAGCACGGTAAGCTGCTGCCGATTGTCGTAGTTGCGCCCAAATAAAATCACGCCGCCAGTCAAAGGATGTCGGATGCGGCGAATATCATCCGCTGTGAGTGTCTGGCCGCCCACGTCCAGCATGACCGGGCCGAGGTGTTGCATCGAATTCGAACTTGCACCTGCAACTTCTTTCATCATTTCTCCACAATCACGAACGCAACCGCATACTCGGCTTCATCGGTAATCGATACCTGTGCGGTCAGTCCGTTTTGTTCCATAAATTGTTGTAACGTTCCGCTGGTCACGGCAACCGGTTTGCCGCTCGGCGCATTCAATGTTTGCATCGCACGCCAGGTCATCGGCATGCGCATGCCGAGGCCGATGGCCTTGGAAAATGCTTCTTTTGCCGCGAAGCGGGTGGCTAGGAAGCGAATGCCGCGGGCATCCACTGTCGCCTTGCGGCGCCGGTATTTTTCCAGCTCTTCGGGGCCGAGAATTTTTTCGGCAAAGCGCTCGCCATTGCGTGCCAGTGCTGCTTCGACGCGCGAAATCTGGATGATGTCGGTGCCAATTCCAAAAATCATTTTTTATGCAGCCCCAGACGCGCCGCGACCATGATTGCCTTCATTTCCTTGACCGCATTTTGCCAGCCGATGAATATCCCATGCGCGACAATCGCGTGACCAATGTTCAGTTCTGCGATTTCAGGGATCGCGGCGATCGCCTGCACATTCGTGTAATGCAGTCCGTGGCCGGCATTGACCTTGAGGCCGTGCTGAACCCCTTGCAGCACGCCTTGATGCACGCGTTCCAGTTCTTGCTGCTGCAAGGCGTCGGTAGGTGCCTCGGCATAACGTCCTGTGTGAATCTCGATGACAGGTGCCCCGATTTCTGCGGCCGCGTTGATCTGCTCGGCCTCGGGATCGATGAACAGGCTGACGCGAATGCCCTGCGCCTGTAATTGTCTGACACCTGCCTGCACTTGTGAAAAATATTTGACGACATCCAATCCGCCTTCCGTCGTCAACTCATAGCGGCGCTCCGGCACCAGGCAGGCATCCTGCGGCCCGATGCGGCAGGCAAAATCGATCATCTCGTCGGTAGCTGCCAATTCGAGATTCATGCGTGTGCGCAGACGCGGGCGGAGTGCCTCGACATCGGCATCTTTGATGTGACGACGGTCCTCGCGCAAATGCAATGTGATCGCATCGGCTCCCGCATCTTCGGCCAGCAGAGCTGCTTGTATGGGGTCCGGGTAATTTGTGTCGCGCACATTGCGCAAAGTGGCGACATGATCGATATTCACACCCAAATCGATGACGGAACTGTTCGGATATAAGAGTCTCATATTGGCATTGTTTGTTTATAACTGCAGTAAATCTATCAGAATCTGTCGCGTGTTGAGTTGAATACCTCCCAAATGATGCGCCAGCAAAAAACGCATCAGAAATTTGCTTTGCGACTGCGTGTTACTGTCCGCATAGTCTTCATGCTCCATGTCGAGCAGTGTTTTGCCGGACACCTTGGGCCAGGCATCGGCGGGCCTTGCCGGGCGTGTCCCATGTTCCGGATCCACCACATATGACTGGTCCGACTCGACCGCTTGCCCGGTTGATGTACACATCGTGAAATCACTGGCGACACCGGTTTCTTTCAGCAAGGCGCGTTCGAATTTTCGCAATACGATCGGCGCAGGCTCACTATGCGCAAGTTGGTTGAGTGTGGCGACATAGTGGTCGAACAGCGCGGGATGCGGATCATCGCGCGCCAGCAATTTGACCAGCAGTTCATTCAGATAGAACCCGCATAGCAGTGCCGATTTTTCCAAAGGCAACAGGCCGCCTACCCATTCCGCCCCAATCAAGGTGCGCACTTCGGATTTGCCGCTCCAACCGACCGACAAGGGCTGAAACGTTTGCAGCACACCGCGCAATTTGGAATGCGGACGCTTGGCGCCTTTGGCCATCAGCGCAATGCGGCCGTAATCGCGCGAAAACACATCGACGATCAGACTGGTTTCTTTGTACGGATAACTGTGCAGTACAAAGCCGGGCTGGTGCACGACACGGCTTTCTTTTTCAGGGGACCGGGTGCGCTTGGCGGTTGCAGAGCCGGCCGATGTCGCGACCGATGCATCCTCATTGCGCGCGTCCTGCCGCTCGGACAACAATATTTGATTATTTCGATCGGTATCGTCAGCCGCCCCCTCCGCCATCGCCAACGCTGAGGGCGGATTCGACGCAGATTTGATCTCGGCAGCAGTCAAGTTCATCGTATGAAAGGCTTATTCGTACCCGTACGCTCGCAATCCGGCCTCGTTATCCGCCCAGCCGGATTTTACCTTTACCCAGATTTCAAGATATACCGGGCCGCCAAAGAGTCTTTCCATATCGAGTCGGGCCTGCGTTGAAATTTCCTTGAGCCGCGCGCCCTTCTGGCCAATGACCATCGATTTGTGGGTGTCTCGCTGCACGAGGATGGCCGCGAAAATGCGGCGCAAATCACCTTCCTGCTCGAATTTTTCGATCAGAACGGTGCTGGTATAAGGTAATTCATCGCCGACGAGGCGAAACACTTTTTCCCGCACGATTTCGGCCGCGAGGAATTTTTCACTGCGATCGGTAATATCGTCTTCACCAAAAATCGGCTGATTTTCAGGCAAATATTTCTTGATTTCACCTTGCAGATTATCGAGCTGGAATTTCAGTTTGGCCGACACCGGCACGACTGCAGAGAAATCATGTTGCGCTGCGACTTGTTGTGCAAACGGCAGCAGCACCGCCTTATCCTTGATGTGATCGGATTTGTTGATCACCAGGATGCAAGGCACATTGTCTGGAATTAAATCGAGCACTTGCTTGTCCGCCGCACCGAAAGTGCCGGCCTCGACGACAAACAAGATTATGTCCGATG
>CAMLDH010000225.1 GCA_946478765.1 uncultured Oxalobacteraceae bacterium
ACGCGGCTTGCCGTTTTTCTTTGCGATGCGCTGCGTTCCCAAGCCACTCTGCACCGATTCAGCGGGGCCGAGATCATCCGTGCCATAGAGTTGCTGCAACGCCTTGGCGTTATCATCGCCCCACTTCACGCTGGCCAATGCAATCTGGCCGGCATGGAGGCGTTTGGCGTTATCGGTAAACAGGGTCTCGTTGAGGAATTGACTGTTGGTACCATTTCTGTCCATGTCGCCGAAAGCGATAATGGCGATCTGCTTGTCCAGATGAGATGCTCTGGTTCCCGCCAGCGCTTTGCATTTCCGGGCAGCGTCACCGGGATTCGTAGCGGGAATCTTGCTGCTGTCCACCACCGCTTTGTTCTGATCGCTGCCGACCGACGGACCGGCGATCGCGCCGACACCCGCAAACACATCCGGTGCCTTGCAGGCGACATCCAGCGCCATTGCGGCACCCGACGACAAGCCGACGATGTAGACCTGTTTGGGATCGATATTGAGCGCGGGGCGAGCGATCAAATCGTTGGCGAGGCCGACCAGTTCGCCGATGTGGCCTGCTTCGTCCCGGGCGCCATCGTAATTCCAGCATCCCGGACCGAATGCCCCCTTGCCGACGCCGGGTACCGCGACCACCATTGCGTTGTCATCCGCGGTTCCTGTCAGATTCCCGAATTTCCTGAGTTGCGTATGCGTTTGATCGCAACCGTGCAAGACGATGAACAACACGTGCTTACCATTAGCCATAACACGTGAAGGGGGCGGCGTATAAATCCAGGTCGGATGGTTCCGGATGTTTTCCGCTGCACTGTTCCAATCAGCCAGAGATGGAGCGGACCATGCCATCGCCATGACGGCGGCCAGTATTGGCAACGGAATAATCCGGAGGCGCAGAGCACGTGCATATCTCCAAAGACGCTCGCTGGCGAGATGGATGGACCATAGGAGTACCATTGTGCTCTCCTGTGCAAATCATCTGTGATTGCGTACCTCGCACCGTTCTGCATCGACTGTTAAGCCACACAGATTTGAATAAGAGAATAAGAGGTCGCTTCTTCGCGGTTCGTCTCGTTGCCGGCTGACGAATCGAACCGCCCCGGCAGAATCGCATGAAGAAGGGAACCGGCAACCTCACGCACCCATGATATGAAGGCATGAGAGGCCAGCGTTGAGGAAGAACAAATCATCCAGATTTAACTTCTTGCCAGGGCCTCGCAGCTTCTTTCGACTGACAGCAATGCGAATCGCCATCAATCAGGCCGAGCCGATCCGCAACGTTTCATTGCGCCATCCCGTTACGCTCGAAAACAGGACGAGCGCCGTTCTCTTGGATCAAGGCCACCATGAGCGCCAAGCGCTTGCAGCGATGACTGGGATGCATGAAACAGACAGATTTCCGCGATATCAAAACGAGACTGCGAAAGCTGCTTTCATAGAAGAATTTTGCGATTGAACTCATTTCTCCCGCAGCGCTCTCCGGTACTGAATCGCCTCGGCGACATGTGGTTGTGCAATCGTGTCCGCGTCGGCAAGATCGGCAATCGTGCGTGCGACCTTGAGTACACGGTGATAGGCGCGGGCTGACCAGTTCAAGCGTGCCATGGCCGTGCGGAGCAATTGCTCGCCTGCCGTATCCGGTATGCAGTGCGCATCTATTTCCGTGGTCGAAAGCGCGTTGTTTCCTTTTCCTTGCCGGCGCAATTGTGTTGCGAACGCATGCTCGGCCCGTTCAGCAATCGCAGCAGAAGGTTCGCCATCAGCCTGTTTGAGCAATTCATCGTGTGGCAATGCACTTACCTGGATTTGCATGTCGATGCGATCCAAGAGCGGGCCGGAAATTTTATCTTGATAGCGTGCGACGATGTCCGGTGTGCAGCGACAGCGGCCTGATTGCTGCCCAAAATATCCACAGGGACAAGGATTCATAGCGGCAATAAGTTGAAAACGGGCTGGGAAATCGGATTGCCGGGCAGCGCGCGAGATCGTAATGTGACCAGACTCCAGCGGTTCACGCAAAACTTCGAGCACCTTGCGTTCGAACTCGGGCAATTCATCGAGAAAAAGTACTCCTCGATGCGCGAGCGAAATTTCGCCAGGGCGCGGTGTACTGCCGCCACCCACCAATGCAACGCCGGACGCAGTGTGGTGCGGCGCGCGATACGGTCGCACCTTCCAGCGCGCAGTGCTGAAACCGCTGGTGAGCGATTGCACCGCCGCCGATTCCAGCGCTTCATCGTCCGTCATCGGCGGCAGAATGCCGGGAAAGCGTGACGCCAGCATCGACTTGCCGGTACCGGGCGGGCCGACCATGAGCACGCTGTGCCCTCCTGCGGCAGCGACTTCGAGCGCGCGCTTGGCCTGGCGTTGGCCTTTGACTTCCGAGAAGTCGGGGTAACGCGGTGGAATTGTCGTAGGACGCGGAACATGACGCACCAGCCGCGCATCGCCATTCACAGCCGCAAAATGTGCGCAGACATGGAGTAGCGAATCGGCCGGAAAAATCGCGGCATCCTTGACCAGTGCGGCTTCATCTGCATTGGCTCTCGGGAGAATGAACGCGCGCGCCTCCCCTGGTGCATCACTCGTTTTATGCATCGCAAACGTCATCGCCAAGGCGCCACGGATCGGCCGCAATTCGCCCGATAACGATAGCTCGCCGGCGAATTCGTATTTGTGCAGTTCATCGGCGGGCATTTGGCCCGAAGCGGCGAGAATACCGAGCGCGATCGGCAAGTCGAAACGTCCCGATTCTTTCGGCAAATCGGCCGGCGCGAGATTGACCGTGATACGACGCGCAGGAAATTCGAACCGGGCATTCTGCAATGCCGCACGCACCCGGTCTTTCGATTCCTTCACCTCGGTTTCTGGCAAACCAACAATGGTAAAAGACGGCAGACCGTTAGCTAAATGCACTTCGACCGTGACTTCCGGGGCGGACATACCCGCAAGGGCGCGACTTTTGAGGACAGCTAAACTCATTCGATGATTTCTTTACGGCGCTGCATTAACGGAAGCGGGGGGCAGAAGCATATGCATTAACACATTCGGACCTGCCAGCATGGCGCATTATATATTGCACGATTTGCGCAAAGAGAATGGATCACATCGACGGGAGTGGTAACCACCCTCGCCGGAACGCCTGGAGTAACTGGAAACGCTGATGGTGTCGGTGCCGCGCCGCCGCCGCGAATGACCGCCAGCGCATCGAATGGATCGGCTTCATGACGGGTATGAACATCGATGAACGCCTGCTTCAGCGACTCTTTTGCCTTGTCGCCCTGGAACGTCGCATGCACATAGGTGAACGTGCACAGTCCGGCGTTCGCGAGCCGGCTGGCTTCCGCCTGAAAATCACCGAGGCCGGCAGCGCCTTCGGGACTGATGACGGCGACGCGGGCAAAATCCACGGGTGCGGGGAGAGTGCGGTTCCTGTCGGCGTCGCCCTCCTCTTTCAGGCGCTCACGGATGCGCTTCATGCGCGCTTCCATGTCGCCCAGCGTAAAGTTCGGATCAATATCGGTAATGGTCAATGAAAGACCGTACTGACCCTTGAACTGCGGCTGGACCAGCACGAGCACCTTCATGCCGTCCGCGAGATGTATCCCGGTCGCCTTGAAAAACTTTTCGCCGATCTTGTGCGCTTCACTGCGCCAGATGACGGCTCTCGACTTGGACAATGCATTGCCCGATGCGTCCCGATCGACGGCATCAAGATAGACATGGCCGTTTTTGCTGTTGAGATCGCTGATTCCAATCCGCACCCATTCCGGCCGTGGGAATGCGCGATCGATCGCGGTGCCGATACGGGACAGCAGTTCGGTAAGGGAGATGCCGGTGGTCGCAGTGGTGAGAGCGCCCGGCTTCACCTCGGTCGGCAGCCATGCCTGAAAGAGCGCGAGCTTCGCGCCGGAGGGAGCGAAGTATTGGCCGCTTGCGGGGTCAAGCATCGCGCCCAGCGTCAGCGCGCGTCCTTCGTCTTCGGCGGGAATGGCGAGGTAGGTTCTCATGATTGCGGGTAATCATAAACGAACCGAAAAATGGTGTGCCGAATATTTAACGAAGAGCAAACCCGTCTTCAGGGCGCGAAATCGCGCGGAGCAGAGTGAAGAGCGAGGGCGCGAGAAAGGCAACCGGGCTGCATGCGCACCGGTCTTCATGAGTCCTGCGGCCCATACCCCGCTACTTCTGTTACCGTCTGGAAGCCTTTGCCGAACTGACTGACCCGCGTAGGCGGGAATGCGAACACAAGCTGGAAGAATTGCTGCTGGTGGCGGTTTGCGCGGTGATCAGTGGCGCGGAAAGCTGGACGTCGATATCGGCGTGGGGGCAACTCAAGCTGGACTGGTTGCGGCAGCATCTCCCGTTTGCCAATGGCATTGCATCGCACGACACCTTTGGGCGTGTTTTTACCCTGCTCAGTGCCAACCAGTTTGAAATTTGTTTCATGCGTTGGATACGGCAATTGTGTCCGGGGCTTGCAGGCCAGCACATTGCCATCGACGGCAAAAGCGTACGCCGCTCGCACGATGGCGTACGCGGCCCGATTCATCTGGTGTCGGCGTGGAGCGCTACGGCCGGATTGACCTTGGGGCAGATCAAAACCGCCGACAAAAGCAACGAGATCACGGCGATTCCGGAATTGCTGAATGCACTGGACATCAAGGGCGCGGTGATCAGCATCGATGCCATGGGGTGTCAGCACAACATCGTCACACGGATTGTCCAGGGCGGGGCCGATTATGTGCTGGGCGTCAAGGATAACCAGCCGGGTTTGGCCGAGGCGATCCGCTTGTGGTTCGACAGCGCCACTGCGGGCAGCATGGACCGGCCGTTCTGGGACGACCTCCAGATCGAAAAGGATCACGGACGCATCGAGACCCGGCGCTGCGTGGTCACTGACGAGGTGGGCTGGTTGCCGGAGCAGGGGCAGCACTGGACTGGCTTGCAAAGTCTGGTCATGGTGGAATCGACACGTGACATCCTTCATGGAGACGGCACGCGCACATATAGTGCCGAGCGCCGTTATTACATCAGCAGCTTGCAGGCGAAAGCGGCATTGTCTGGCAAGACAGTGCGCGCGCA
This sequence comes from uncultured Oxalobacteraceae bacterium, assembly GCA_946478765.1. The sequence continues at coordinate 5,074 of CAMLDH010000225.1, forward strand.
CTGGGGCATTGAAAACAGCATGCACTGGGTGCTGGACGTGGCGTTTCGCGCTCAATTTGCTCAAAGGTGATGCCAAGACCAAGCTGGGCATCGCCAACAAACGCCTGAAGGCCGGATGGGATGTTTCTTACCTTAGTCAGCTTCTGGGCCTCTGAAATCAAGGTGCTTCATGCGATTGCCTTGGCTTCATCTCGCGCCATTCGACAACTGACGTCCAGCTCTGCGCACCACTGATGACGGCACAAAGAGCGATAGGCGCCTTCCCGTGCCCGTGTGGATCGGTCAATTCTTTGAAGGCTTCCAGCAGTGATATCGGTGCGTTTGCCATCTCTTCGTCCAAATAGCGAGAGTAAAAACGCTTTTCTGGACCAGTTTACAAGCACAACTTCCGATTCTTGTTCTCGGAGCTGGCAGTCGCTTCATGCAATCGCCCTGTCCAAGCTCCTGCCTCTCTTGCTCGAAAATACTAGCGACATTGTTAATAACTTTTCTTTCGCAAAATGCTGTCCCTCCACATCCTCAAGTTCATGAAGGACTTTAGTTTCCAATTCACTGATGGCCCCCTGTCGCTTTTGTTTTGAAGTGCTTTAAGTTTCAGAACTGTACACGAAAGTCTCGAAGCAAGAAATACAAGTCACTGTGCTGGAGGGCCGGGTGGACGTCAATACGCCGACAAGCGCGCGCGTGGGCCGCTATCAGCAATTTATCGCCACCAGTGACGGCACGACCCAGATACTGCAGTTAACGCCCGAGCAGGCACTTGCCACCGTTGCATGGACCCAACGCTATTTCCGCCCGCCTCCCACGCCGAAAGCGGATGGCGGAGTCTCTCCGGTGCCAGCGGCGATCTTAGGAGCCACCGCGATCGCTATCATTATCGAGGCACTGCGGCGTGGCGACTCCCCTCCCACGCCGCCTGTTGCACCAACTCCGGGGACCGGGGGTTCACCTCCACAGACGCTACCGGAAAGCGGTACCGGGCCACGACAGGCTCCGCCCTCCGCCCCCCTCGGCTGGTGCTGCAAAAAGGCCGCTACCGATGACGCGCCCCCTACGATCATTCCGATACAACAGCAGCAGGCCTGCGAAGCATCCGGTGGAATCTTCTACTCCGAAAAGACAGTAGTGGACAAAGCGCTCTACGACTGCTCACTGCCCATCCAATGACCCTTTTTAACTCACCGCAACATCAACTGAATCATCCGTACGTAGATCATTAATTCTTGATTGCGCGTACTCCGCTCGTATCGGTGCTGTGTGGATGGCAACCTTGCTATCACGTTTGTGCTTTAACATCGGCTGACCACATCGCGGGAATAAATCTGCGTTTCCTTAGTATTTGCGGACATCAATGCAAACACAAACCATCGGCATATGCGCTTCATCAAGAAG
>CAMLDH010000226.1 GCA_946478765.1 uncultured Oxalobacteraceae bacterium
ATCATATTGCATCAAGCGCATTTTGCAAATCGCGCCGCAAATCCTCAACATGTTCTATCCCGACCGACAAGCGCACCAATGCATCGCCGATGCCCAGCAACGCGCGTTGCGCAGCCGGGATCGTCGCATGCGTCATGATGGCCGGATGCTCGATCAGGCTCTCGACGCCGCCCAGACTTTCCGCCAGTGAAAAAATCTCGCATCGTTCCAGGAAGCGCCGCGCCCCTGCCAGATCGGTATTCAATTCAACCGAGATAATGCCGCCGAAGCCGTCCATCTGGCGCTGCGCCAGCGCATGCTGCGGATGGGATGTCAGCCCCGGATAAAACACCTTTTTCACCTTGGCCTGCGTCTCCAGCCATTGCGCCAGCGCAAGCGCATTCGCGCAATGGCGCTCGATGCGCAACGCCAGCGTTTTCACGCCGCGCAATACGAGAAAGCTGTCGAACGGCCCGGCGATCGCGCCCACGGCATTCTGCAAAAATGCCAGCTGCTCGCGCCACCGCGCCTGATGCGATTGACCGCCGACGATCGCGATGCCGCCGATGATGTCGGAATGACCGTTGAGATATTTTGTCGTCGAATGCACCACGATGTCGAAGCCGCATTCCAGCGGCCGTTGCACGCACGGACTGGCAAAGGTATTGTCGGCCACCGCAATGATGCCGCGCGCGCGGCAGATGTGGGCGATCGCCTGCAGGTCCGCCAGCTTCAGCATCGGATTGGTCGGCGTCTCGACCCAGACCATGCGCGTGTCGGGCCGGATTGCCGCCAGCAGCCGCTCCGGATCGGTCAGGTCGACGTAGGTAAAATCCAAGCCGGCGCTGCGCTTGCGCACCCGCTCGAACAGGCGATAGCTGCCACCGTACATGTCATCGCCGGCAATGATGTGCGCGCCGGCATCGGCGATCTCCAGCACCGTCGCAATCGCCGCCAATCCCGATGCAAATGCGAACGCCTGTGCGCCGCCTTCCAGATCGGCGATGCAGCGCTCCAGCGCCCAGCGCGTCGGATTGTGCGAGCGGCCATAGTCCAGTCCCTTGTGCACGCCCGGACTGTCCTGCACATAGGTCGAGGTCGCATAAATCGGCGGCATGATCGCGCCGGTCGATGGATCGGGCGACTGTCCTGCATGGATCGCGCGGGTTGCGATATGCGCTTTTTTATCTGAAGAAGGTGGGCTCACGATAGCGTCCTGCGCAAATGGTTGAGAAGGTCGAAGCGGGTGATCAAGCCGTAGAAGTGGTCGCCGTCGGCAATCAGCGCCACCAGCCCGCGGTCGAGCGTGGCGCGCAGGCGCGCCAGACCGGCTGATGGATGCAGGGTCTCGATGCGCGCCGTCATCGTGCCGCCGACCGAGCTCTGGAATCCGGCCGGCTCGGACGCGACATGCAGCAATAGATCGGACTCGTCGAGAATGCCGACCAGATGTCCCGCGTCGAGCACCGGCAGTTGCGACAGGTCGGCGCCGCGCATGCGATTGAATGCCGTCAGCAGCGTGTCGGAAGGCGCCACGCTCACTACTTCGCCCTCATCGAAACGGCGTCCGATCAGGTCGCGCAGATCGCCCAACACCGGCCGCTTCAGCAACCCCTGATCGAACATCCAGCCGTCGTTGTAGAGTTTCGACAAATAGCGCGTGCCGGTATCGCACACGAAGCTCACGACGCGCTTCGGTGTCGTCTGTTCGCGGCAGTAGCGGAGCGCGGCTGCCAAGAGCGTGCCGGTCGACGAGCCGCCGAGTATGCCTTCCACGCGCAGCAAGGTCCGTGCAGTGCCGAAGCTTTCTTCATCGCTGATGGTGTAGGCGCGCCGCACGCCGCGCATGTCGGCGATCGCCGGAATGAAATCTTCGCCGATGCCTTCGACCGTCCACGAACCGCTGGTCGTGGCGATGTGTCCGGTCTGCACATATTCGGCCAGGATCGAGCCTTGCGGATCGGCCAGCACGAATTCCAGTTGCGGCTGCACGGTGCGAAAGAAGCGCGTCAACCCGGTCAGCGTGCCGGACGAGCCCACGCCCACCACGATGGCATCCAGCTTGTGCTCGGTTTGCGCCCAGATCTCCGGCCCGGTGGTGGTTTCGTGCGCCAGTGGATTGGCCGGATTATTGAACTGGTCCGCGAAAAACGCGCCCGGCAGTTCGCGCGCCAAGCGCGCCGCATAATCCTGGTAGTACTCCGGATGGCCTTTGCCGACATCCGAGCGCGTGAGATGCACTTCGGCGCCGAGCGCTTTCAGATGCAGGATTTTCTCGGTCGACATCTTGTCCGGCACCACCAGCACCACGCGATAACCCTTGACGCGCGCGATCAGCGCCAGGCCGAGGCCGGTGTTGCCGGCAGTGGCCTCCACCACTACGCCGCCCGGCTGTAGACGGCCGTCGGCTTCCGCCGCTTCGATCATCGACCGTCCGATCCGGTCCTTGATGGAGCCGCCCGGATTTTGCGATTCGAGTTTCAGAAACAGCTGGCATGGTCCGGTGTCGAGGCGCGTCACTTCGATCAGCGGCGTGTTGCCGATCAACGCGAGTACGGCGGGATTCGATTGGCTTTGCATGGCGTCCTCCGGGCAACGAAAGAGCGGCGAATCGTAGCGTCCGTGGCAAGATACCGCAACGAACTTTTCCGTGTTTGTTTATACCGGGAATGCCGCGCCACACGCTGCTGTCATGAGAGGAAAGTATGCGCCTTTTTTTGTTGTCGGCGTAGGTACGAGATGTCGCATGACGAAAGACACATTGTTCGCTGTCGGCATGCAAAGTTCCGGCTACGATCTGCTACTTCTGTTCTAAAAAAAATTCAATGAATGCACTCAAGCCAGTGTGCCAGTACGGCATTGAATTCTGATGGACGCTCCAGATTCGGCATGTGTCCTGCGCCTTCAATCACGTCCAGTTTCGCATGGGGAATCAAACTGTGCATCCATTCCGCATCGCTCACCGGGGTGAATTCATCTTCTCTGCCTACGACAATCAACGTGGGCACGGCAATCGTCGGCAAGAGCGGCACGTAATCCCTGCGTTCGATACGACCGCGCAAAGACGCGGCGGCGCCTTCGGGCGATGTGTGCTGCATCATTTTCAACACATGTGCGGCAACCGCAGGGCGGCTTTCGATAGTGGCCGGCGCGATCATTTTTGGCAAGACTTCTATTGCGTAATCGCGCAAGCCTTCACGCAAGATCCGCTCGCTCGTCTTGATCCGATTTTCCCTGACTTGCGGCGTATCGAGCTGTGCAAAGGTGTCCGCCAGCATCAGTGCACGTACGCGCTCTGGAAATTGCCGATAAAACTCCAGCACGATTTGCCCGCCCATGGAAAGACCACCGAGAACAATCTGTTCAACACCGAGATGATCCAGCAAGGCATGAATGTCTTGTGCATGCTCTTCCAGGGTTACCTTGCCTGCGCTAATTGCGGATTCTCCATAGCCGCGCAAATCCGGTGTGATCACCCGATGTGTCGCACTGAACAAGCTTGCCTGAGGCGACCACATCGATCGATTGAAAGGATGCCCATGAACAAAAACAAGCGCGTTGCCGTTGCCCAGATCGTCATAGCCGATCGCCGTGCCTTTGATGTTTGCAATGCTCAAGATATTTCCTCCGTCATGAAATGATGGCCGCTTGTGCAGTAGTGCTTATCGCATGCCCATGTTATTCGCTGGCGGTTTCAGGCGCATCTGATACAGAACGATGATTGCCGGCCCGCTTCGGCGCCGGCTTCAAACGCATCACGCCCAGCATCACCAAACTCAGGCCCAGCAGTTGCAGTACCGACAGCGACTCGCCCAGCAACAGCCAAGCCGCAAACACGGTCAAGACCGGTCCCAGCGTACCGACCGCCGCTGCTTGCCCCGCGCCCAAGCGCTGGATCGCCAGCGCCAGCCACCAGATCGGCAAGACCGTCGACAACAACGCCATCCATGCCGCATTGCTCCACACTGCCGGCGGCAAGTGCATCAGCGCTTGCGGTTGCCCCAACAATACAAAATGCGCCAGCACCAACACGCAGGAAGCGCTACCGGCCAGCCCGGTCAAGCGCATCGAGCCGATCCGTTCCACCATGTCGCCGGTTCCCAGGTAATACAGTGCATACGTCACCGCGCTGGCAAATACCCAGGCCGCGCCGGTCCACACATTGACGCCATGCCCGCTCTGATCAAGGTCATGCGCAAATGCAATGACCAGCCCGGCATAGCAAATGGCCAGCGCGCGCCACACCTTTGCATCGGGCTGGCGCCGCGTCAACCATGCCTGCAGCAGAAGCACAATGGTGGGATAGAGATACAGGATCAATCGTTCCAGCCCCGCGGTAATGTAGGCAAGCCCCTGAAAATCGAACAGGCTCGCCAGGTAATAACCGAGGCAGGCCAGCAGCCACACGCGGCCGATATCGGTACGCGTGAGAGAAAGCGCTCCATTGCCGCCGCTTCTGTATAGCAGCCAAAGAAAGAGCGGCAGCGCGAAGCCCATCCGCAATGCCAGCAGCGTCAACGCATCGACCGGACCGGCTGCATAGGCGAGTTTGACGAAAACCGCCTTGAGCGAGAATCCCGCCGCAGCCAGGACCGCATACAGGCGGCCATCCTGCGACCAAGCGGTAATTCGGTGGCGAAGAATCGCGTTCATGAGGATATTCCTGCGTAATCAATTTCAGGGGAAATCGGATAAGCCTTATTCTGATGCGCAGGCATATAATCGAAAATGCGTATTTTATGCAGCCACCCTTCGCGAAAGGCGAAACCTCGATGCGCTTCGATTTGACCGACCTGCGCTTGCTGCTCGCCATCGGCGACGCCGGCAGCCTGAGCCGGGCGGCGGCGGATTTTCCGATTGCGCTGTCGGCCGCCAGCAGCCGCTTGCGCAATCTGGAACATCGGCTGGGATTGACGCTCTTCCTGCGTCACGCCGACGGCATGACGCCGACACCGGCGGGCCGCATTGCGCTCGACCAGGCGCGCCGCGTGATTGCGGAAGCCGGCCACCTGAATCAGGCGCTCGACGCGCTGGCCGGCCGCAGCCGCGTGCGCGTGCGGCTGGCCGCAAACACGGTGGCCAACAGCACATTCCTGCCGCAAGCGCTCGGCCCGTTTCTGGCCGACTATCCCGAGGTGGATTTGCACATCGATGAATGCCTCAGCGCCGATATCCTGCGGGCGCTGCTCGCGGGCGAGGTCGATATCGGCGTACTCGATGGCAATCTGCCCTTGGATGGCATCGTTTCCTTGCCGTTCCGGCATGACCGCCTGGTACTGCTGACGCCGCCAGACCATCCGCTTGCGGCACGCGGCCATTGCCTGTTTCGGGAAACCCTGTCCTATCCGTTTGTCGGCATGCCGGCCGAACGGGCAATGCAGGGCTTCATCGAGGAAATGGCGGTGCTGCTGGGAACGCCGCTCACGATGCGGGTCCGCGCGCCGAGTTTTTCGGCGATCGCGCAACTCGTGGCGCAAGGCGCAGGACTTGCCGTGCTGCCGGAAGCCGCTGCCAGGCGGCACAACGAATCCCTGCCAGCCGTGATGGTCGCGTTGGACGACCCATGGGCGACGCGCGAGCTTCGCCTGTGCGTGCGCAATCTGGACGCGCTGTCGGCGCAGGCCCGGCAACTGGTTGCGTACCTGGCCGGCATGGTGCCGGCCGCGACTGCTTGAGCGGGTGGGCGTGCTTGCCGGATCGCCAAACCTCTCGGCCGACGGTCAGGGTTGCGCCATCGGCCGCATTGACCGTGAACAGTTGGCGTTCGCTTCGCTCAAAACCGGTATTCAGCCACCACGTATTTATTGAAACTGTGCTTTGTACCGCCGGGCAAAACATCAACCAGCTTCTTGGGGTTGGATGCCGAAATAAAAATATCCGCCACTTGATCCTTGCAACGGAATTTCGTTGCAGGACTCAATATCTCGCTCGCCTTGATTTTCAAGTGCCGGAACATCTTCGCCTTCTCGCTGCAGATCAAAAAGTGACGTTCCTGCTTGAAGCCGGCCAAGGGAATATTCAGCCACCAGCCTTCATCCCCGGCGTACGGCACAACAGCGGACCACTGCGTATTACGCTCGTTGAGGATAGGGGAGCCGAGGGCTTCGTTGACGCGTTTGATGGCTTCGGTTTTGGTCATGGGTGTCTTTTGATAATGATGTGCTGAGCGTTAGCATAAACAAAAAGTCTGTTGACAACGCCTTTTAAGTACTACAGTTGTACTTTGCTTTGTGGTAGTTCTTCGTGGCAGTTTTTGGTCAAGAATTTTGCTTCAGCAGCTATGTTTAATCACAAAATATTTCTGCTGTTTCATCAACCATTTCTTGTTGGTTATCGAAAGCAGTACCGACAATTAATCTACAACTGTAGTACTAAGGAACGTGCACGAAATAACTTCCCGATTTGTCTCGCGGCAGACGGGCGCATTGCAGCGTTGCCCCTCGTTTGTGTAGCTCGCTACACGGCACTCGGGGCGCCTTGCACTG
>CAMLDH010000227.1 GCA_946478765.1 uncultured Oxalobacteraceae bacterium
GACCACCGAGATCTACACTCTTTCCCTACACGACGCTCTTCCGATCTTCACCCGGAAGAACCGCCGATGGGAACAGACGACACGCCCAAATTCGGCCGTTTGTTGATCGTGCTGTTTCTTGCAGTGATGCTGATCGTGGCGATCACCTTTGGCTCCGAAGCGTTCTATTCGTGACGGCCCTGCGTCATCTCCGCCAGGAGCGCGCCCCGTCCGGAACAATGGCAGCGGCGGATGAAAATTCGATCGAATTGCTCGCGATGGTGTTCGATATCGTGTTTGCCGAACCGGCCATTGCGCCCGGCATGAAGGATTTGCTGGGAAAGCTTCAGTTGCCGCTAATGAAGCTCGTGCTGCGCGACAGGGATTTTTTCTTTAACAAAGACAATCCGGCGTGTCGCCTGCTCGATCTGCTGACACAATCGAGCACGACTTGGGAGCCGGAAAACGGATGCGATGATCCGTTCTTCAACATGGTGGAACAGATCGTCGAGCGAATAGCGCAAGAAATCGAGCCGCATAGCGGGCTGTTCTCCGATGCGATGGTCGACCTTGAAAATTTTTTCGCGGCCGAAGAGACGCTGGCCGAGAATACATTGGCTGACGCGATCGCTGACGTTGTGCGGCAGGAAAAATTGCGGCATGCGCGCGAGCGGGCGGAAAGCGACGTCGCGGCACGGATCGAAACCGGAGAAGTGGCGGGTTTCGTGGAGGTGTTCCTGGAGCGGCAATGGGTCAAAATCCTGACCCTGGCGCATAACGTGGCCGACACCAAACCGGACACGCTGGTGAGAGTGCAGAAGGCGATGGATGAGCTGATCTGGAGCGTCAAACCGAAAACCAGTCCGGAAGAACGCAAGGAGCTTGTGGGCCGATTGCCGGCCATGCTATCGCTGATCAATGCGTGGCTGAATGTGCTGAACTGGGAAGAGCCGGAGCGGCGCCGGTTCCTGGCGAAATTGGCGGAGCGCCATGCGGCGATCGTGCGCGCGCCGATCGAATTTTCGACGCGGCTGCAAGTCGAGCTGGCGGTCAATGTGGCGCAAAAGGCGAGCGAGCGCTTGTTAAGCCGGCGCGCCAAAGCGGTCAAGGATCAGCCGGATAACCAATTCACCTGCTTGGTCGATGGGCTCCAGTGTGGCGAATGGGTGGAATTCGTACGCAAAGACGGTAGCCGCGTCAAATCCAAGTTGACCTGGATCAGTCCCAGGCGCAGCAGATTTATTTTGATGAACAGGCAAGGCCAGTGTCCGCTCCTGTTGACCGCCGATGAATTGACGCAACATTTCCGCAATCAAACTGCGGTGATTGCGCCGATGACTTCAGTAATTGATCGCGCACTTGAGATGGCACTGGGTAATCGCGCTGCTCAATGATGCATTCCTGGGCGCTTGAATAAATCAAGGCTCAATCTTTCATTTTCAATTCGATACGGCGGGTCTCGCCATTCTTGACCGGAAAGCCATCAAAAGCGCTGCGCACCATATAGGGCATGACAGCCGCGAGTGAACCGTTGCTGCCTTCACTGTCGACGGTCACGTCATAAAGTTTTTTCGAATCCGCTGTGCGGGAAAGAATTATCCGCAGTTGGCGCTTGTACAGCGTATAGTTTTCATTGCGGTACTGCGTCATCGGCGCGCCATACCAGTACGGATCGTAGAAAGGATCCGGATAGCCATACCACCCTGGACGATAAAAGGGATGCGGGCCGTACCAAAATGGATCGACGATCACGGGCTGCACTACGCGGATATCGCGCGCCTTGATGCTATAACTCATCGTCACCTTCAGCGCCGGTGATTGCGCGGTCGTTGCTTCCACAAAGCCAAGATGCAGCAACTCGGCACGCACCAGGTTCTCATACGCGCGATATTCCAGATTGTTGTCCTGGTCCTGGCTGCGTTCGAACACGAATGGCTGGCCTTGCACATCGGTCGGCCAATCCTGAAACACCGTCACATTGCTGCGTATGGTCGGGCTCGCGCATCCGGCGAGCAGCGTGCTCAACGCGATGAGCGAAACCAGCATCCAGCGTTTCATGACATTCTCCCAATGAAAGTAGCTCCATCATAGGCGCAGCAAGGGATTTTTCCGTTACATTTTGTAACCGTTACGGCGCGCATAAGTTTATTTCGGATTTTCAAAAAAGATATAGTTCGAGCCGTAATCGCTGATTTCAAAATACACTTTTTTCTCGCCGGGGTCGGCCACCATGTTGAAGTTCTCGTCAAGGACGCCATAACCGTAGCGATAGGACCGCGGCTGGCGGTCGTCCGTCCCGAGCGCGGTGGAAATCTTGTCGATATTGATAAAGCGGCGCACCAGTTTGTCGCCTGCATAAAATTCCAGCACGCCATTGGTGCCGGTCCAGTTCTGTACCGTGCGGCTGATCTTGTTTTGCTGTTCCTGTGTGCACGATGCCAATGCCAATACAGCGGCAATCAGCAAGAAGGCAGGAGTGAGTTTCATCTAAGGCTCCGTTGATTGGTAAAATGGTATTTTGCTTCATTTTCCTAGGCATTCTAAATTTCCCTCCTATGCGCACCGATACTCCGCAAACGATCTACCGCAAAAACTATACTCCGCCCAGCTTTTTTGTCGAAACGGTCGAAATGGGTTTCGATCTTGATCCGGTAGCGACGCACGTTGCTACCCGTTTGACGCTCAAGCACAATCCCGCCGGCCAGGACAATACGCTGGTGCTGTTCGGCGAAGAGCTGCAACTGGTGCAACTGCGAATGAATGGCAAGGCGCTAACCAAGCGGGCTTATAAGCTGGAAAAAGGCTGCTTGCAGATTCCGAATGCGCCGGCCCAGATCACACTCGAAATCGAGACCATTACCCATCCCGGCAAGAATACGTCTCTGATGGGATTGTATGTGTCAAATGGCAACTTCTTCACGCAATGCGAGGCAGAGGGATTTCGCAAGATCACATACTTCCCGGATCGCCCGGATGTGATGGCGAAATATACAGTCATGTTGCGTGCCGACAAAAAGCAATATCCGGTACTGCTATCCAATGGCAATTTGATTGAACAAGGTGACTTGGGCGACGGTCGTCATTACGCGGTGTGGGAAGATCCCTTCAAAAAGCCTTCGTATCTGTTTGCACTGGTTGCCGGTCAACTGGTTTGCCAGGAAGAGAAATTCAAACTGAAGTCTGGACGGGAAGTGCTACTGCAGGTGTGGGTTGAGGACGGCAATCTTGACAAGACGCAGCATGCGATGGAATCGCTGAAAAACAGCATCCGCTGGGATGAAGAGCGCTTTGGCCTGGAACTCGATCTGGATCGTTTCATGATCGTGGCGGTGGGCGACTTCAATATGGGCGCGATGGAAAACAAGGGCCTCAATATTTTCAATACGAAATTCGTGCTGGCCAATTCGCGCATTGCGACCGACACTGATTACGCGAATATCGAATCGGTGGTCGGCCATGAGTATTTCCACAACTGGACCGGCAATCGCGTGACCTGCCGCGACTGGTTCCAGCTGTCGTTGAAGGAGGGCTTGACCGTATTCCGCGACCAGGAATTTTCGGCCGACATGATCGGCACCGCCAGTGGTCGCGCAGTCAAACGCATTGAAGACGTGCGTGTGCTGCGTCAGGCGCAGTTTCCGGAAGACGCGGGTCCGATGGCGCATCCGGTGCGCCCCGATTCCTACGTGGAAATCAATAATTTCTACACTGTCACCGTCTATGAAAAAGGCTCCGAAGTCGTCCGCATGTACCAGACCTTGTTCGGCCGCGACGGCTTCCGCAAAGGGATGGACCTGTACTTCCAGCGGCACGACGGACAAGCGGTCGAATGCGACGATTTCCGCGCCGCGATGGTTGATGCAAACGGGCGTGACCTGACGCAATTCGAACGCTGGTATAGCCAGTCCGGTACGCCGCGCGTGGTCGCGACCTCGCACTACGATGCGGTGCAAAAGACGTTTGACCTTCATCTGTCGCAATCCTGTCCCGCAACCGCAGGACAGCCCAAAAAACTGCCTTTCCATATTCCAGTCGCCGTAGGCTTGCTGGATCGTGCCGGGCACGATATGTCGCTGTTATTGGACGGTATTGCCGCAGACGGTGAGGCGCCGACCACGCTTGTTCTCGAGTTGACCGAGCCGCAGCAGACTTTCCGCTTCCTGAATGTCGCGGAACCACCGGTGCCGTCGATACTGCGCGATTTTTCAGCGCCGGTTGTGCTTGAGTTCGATTACACCGACGCGGAATTGGCGTTCCTGATGGCGCACGACAGCGACTCGTTCAATCGATGGGAAGCGGGGCAACGCCTTGCGATGCGCCGACTCCTGGAATTGACCGATAAGGCAAAATCGGGTGAGCGTATGGAGAGTGTAGACGCGACATTGACTGATGCTTTCCGCGCGACCCTGAACGATGGCGCACTCGATCCGGCGTTCCGCGAAGTGGCGCTGACGCTGCCGTCGGAAACCATGATTGCGGAACAAATGGACGTCATCGATCCACAAGCAATCCATGGCGCACGTCAGTTTTTACGCAAGTCGCTGGCACAACCGCTGCACAATGACTGGATCGTCGCTTATGAAGCCAGTCAGACGCCGGGCGTCTATAGTCCAGATGCATTAGCGGCCGGCAAGCGCGCGCTCAAGAACGTCGCGTTGGCTTATTTGGCTGAACTGGACAATGCAGATTCGCATGCGCTGATACAGAAGCAATACGATCAGGCGAATAATATGACCGATCGACTGGCTGCACTGTCCGCGTTGGCCAATGGCAGCGCCCCCGGCAAGGCTGCCGCGCTGGCGAAGTTCTACCAGGATTTCGAGCATGATGCGTTGGTGATCGACAAATGGTTCATGTTGCAGGCGATGGCACACACGGCCGATGTGGGGGCCGTGCGCGCGTTGATGACGCACTCGGCCTTTACGCTCAAAAATCCGAATCGTGCACGCAGCCTGCTATTCAGTTTCTGCAACGGCAACCCGTCCCGTTTCCACGCAGCCGATGGCAGTGGTTATGTATTCTGGGCGGAGCAGGTGATTGCGCTTAATGCCATCAATCCGCAGGTCGCTGCCCGCCTTGCACGCACGCTTGACCGCTGGCGCAAGTATGCACCGGCGCTGCAGAAAAAAATGAAAGCGGCATTGCAGCAAGTGGCTAGTGCATCCAAGTTATCGAGGGATGTGCTTGAAGTTGTCACTAAAGCGCTGAAGGCTTGAGCTTTCATTCGATACGAACAAAAATTTTAATGTCCGGGTTTGACAAATTCGCACGACCAACCGGTTTGAATCAAGGAGCAATATGAAGCGCGTCAGCCTCACGCAATATCTGGTGGAAGAACAACGCCTGCACAACAGTATTCCGGCCGAGCTTCGGCTGTTGATCGAAGTAGTCGCCCGTGCCTGCAAAACGATCAGCCACGCCGTAGGCAAAGGTGCGCTGGGGGAGGTCCTGGGTAGCGCCGACAGCGAGAACGTTCAGGGTGAAGTACAGAAAAAGCTGGATATCCTGTCCAATGAAATATTGCTGGAGGCTAACGAGTGGGGTGGCCACTTGGCCGCGATGGCATCCGAAGAAATGGAAAGTATTCACCCGATTCCGAATCGATATCCGAAGGGTGAGTACATGCTGCTGTTCGATCCGCTCGACGGTTCCAGCAATATCGACGTGAATGTGTCGATCGGCACCATTTTCTCGGTGTTGAGGGCGCCAGAGGGCATGGGCGTGCCGACCGAAAAGGATTTTTTGCAACCCGGCAGCAAGCAAGTCGCCGCCGGTTATGCCGTCTATGGTCCGCAAACCGTGCTGGTCCTGACTACTGGCAACGGCGTGAACTGTTTTACGCTAGATCGCGAAATGGGTTCGTGGGTGTTGACCCAGCGCGGGATGCAAATTCCAACTGAAACCAAAGAGTTTGCCATCAATTCGTCCAATAGCCGTCACTGGTATCCACCGGTCAAGCGTTATATCGACGAAATGCTGGCCGGTGTGACAGGGCCGCGCGGCAAGGACTTCAACATGCGCTGGATTGCATCGATGGTGGCGGACGTGCACCGCATTCTCAATCGCGGCGGCGTCTTCATGTATCCCGCCGATGCGCGGGAGCCCGACAAGCCCGGCAAGTTGCGACTGATGTATGAAGCCAATCCGATGGCATTTATTGTCGAGCAAGCAGGCGGCGCGGCGACCAATGGCGCACAACGCATCATGCAGATTCAGCCGGAAAAACTGCATCAGCGTGTTCCCGTATTTCTGGGCTCGAAAGATGAAGTGGAGCGTGTCACCAATTACCACAACATATAAGCCGTATAAGGGCCTTGCACTATTGGTTTCTCCTTCCGGTGTGGAGTGTCCTTGTTGGATCGGACGATCCGTAAGAAGGAATGCAAGCATTTGTAGAAAAGCGCTTGCCAAGGTTTGGGGACGTTTGATATAGTTCGGTCCCCGTCGCGGCACGGGCAGCGAAGTGCGCAGTACGC
>CAMLDH010000228.1 GCA_946478765.1 uncultured Oxalobacteraceae bacterium
CTCGTTTTTTGTTTGTTTTTGTTTTTTTTTTTTTTTTTTTTTTCTCTCTTTTTTTCTTTTTTTTTTTTTTTTTTTTTGTTTGTTCTTTGCCTTCTTCTTTTTTTATTTTAAACTAACTCATACCCTCACCCCCCCCCCCCCCCCCCCCCCACGCTAAAAACGCGGCTTTTTCTTCCGGAAGGATTTGCCGGAGGCGGTACTAGGCAAGGGAATATGATCAACACTTCCGACGATCCGGCAAGTACGCCTGCCCAGCACTTGCGGCTTGCGTTAGGCGTTTTTCTTGCGTTGCTGCTTACCGCGCTGGGCATCAGCTATTGGATGTACAACCGGCAAGTGGTGGTGCAAGAAGAGCAAGTCAAAGAGTCGCTGGCGCGTATTGCGAGCATCAGGGCCAGCACGGTCGGATCGTTTATTCATGAACGCATCGGCGATGCGCAGGTGGTCAGCATTGGCAACCTCCTTGGCGACGTTGTTAGTTCTTTGACGCAACCGGGCGACAAGTCCGCACGCGCAAAAATACAAGTGCGGACGCAGCTCAATTCGCTCAAAGAATCCTATGGCTACCTGGGGGGCGCCATTTTTGACGCCCGCGGCAATCTCCTGGTTTCCACTGAAGACGCCGTGCAGCCAAGCGATGACGTTGCCGCCCGACTCGTCAAGCAGGTTCTCGCTTCGGGGGCGTTGCGCATTTCTCCCATCCGGTCGGCGATCATTTCCGGCAAGCCCTACCGTGCAATGGATATTGCCACGCCAATTTTTACCGCCAACAACCCGAAAGGGAAAATTGCTGCTGTTCTTTTGCTGAGATTCGATCCGCAAAAGGAAATTTATCCGTCGCTTCAAGTCGTGGCGCCTTTCCCCAACCTGCCCAACGATGTCCTGCTCGCCGAGATCCGGGGACAGCAGGTGGTCGCGCTCAGCGACCCCCGTTCCGGGCGCTACCGCTATCTTGATGTATTGCCGGTCAAGCCGGCGCAGTTGCTCCAGAGCGCCACATCGGCAACCGGCTCTCTTGTGTTTCTGGCCGCGCCGGACGACAGGTTCGTTGCTGCCGTTCGCCCCGTCGCTGGCGTTTCATGGTTCGTGGTTGCGATGAGCGCCGAGAATGCCATCCGTGCCAATGTCCGGAAAACCGCCTGGACCATCGCTGCATTCAGCATCGTCACGCTGTGTGTGTTGGGGGTGGGGATCCTGTTGTGGTGGAAGTACAAGGAAAGCGAATATCAGTTGGCCACCTTGCAAACGGAAAGCAAAAGGCGCTTCGTGCAGAAGCAGTACGATTACTTGTCGAAATACGCGAACGACATGATCATTCTGAGCGATGCCGGTTACCGGATTCTTGAAGCGAACGACAAGGCTCTGCAGGTGCTGGGACACCCTATGTCTTCGCTGGCGGGACAGTCGCTGGCGGCCTTGTCTGCGCCTTCCAGTCAAGACGGCTTGAAAGAAAGCCTGAGCAGGCTGTATCTTGAGGGAACGGCCATTTTCGAAACCTTTCTGCAGCGGCACGACAACACTGTTTTTCCCGTGGAGATCAGTGCACGGACCATCGACCTTGGCGAAGAATCCTTTAATCAGTTTATCTGCCGCGACATCAGCGAGCGAAAGGAAGCAGAGCGCAAAATCCAGTTTTTGGCCTACTACGACAACGTTACCACGCTGCCGAATCGCAGCCTGCTGAACGATCGCCTGGAACAGGCGATTCACATGGCCACGCGCAACGGGAAAAAGGTGGCTGTCCTGTTCCTGGATCTCGATAACTTCAAGAACATCAACGACTCGTTAGGCCACCCGATCGGCGACATGGTGCTGTACTCGGTGGGGCAGCGTCTTCTTGCATGCGTACGGGAGGAAGATACCGTGGCGCGCATCGGCGGCGACGAGTTCCTGATCCTGCTCCCGGAGCTTGACAAGGGCGAACAAGCCCGTCCCGTCGCCGAAAAAATCATTACCCAGGTAACCAGGCCGCTTTCGCTCCAGGAGCACCGGATTTATACCACCACCAGCATCGGCATCAGTCTTTTCCCTAATGATTCAAAAGAAGTATCCGACTTGATCAAGTACGCGGATTCGGCGCTCTATGAAGCCAAGAGCCGCGGCCGCAACAATTATCAATTCTTCACACAGGCGCTGAACGACCAGATTACGAGAGTCGCCGAAATTGAACGGCAACTGCGGCAGGCAATGGAGGGTGGCGAGCTTCGTCTTTGGTATCAACCGCAGATCGATACCAGGGACGGAACGGTCATCGGCGCCGAAGCGTTGCTGCGCTGGCAGCACGGCATGGTTCTGGACAATTTCACGCCGACCGATTTCATTATCGTTGCGGAAGAGCGCGGACTGATCACGAAATTGGGTGAGTGGACCATACGCGAGGCGTGCGCGCAGTGCCGCCGTTGGCAATTGAAAGGGCTGCGCGCGGTGCCGGTTGCCGTAAACGTTTCGCCGATTCAGCTGCAGCAGAAGGACTTCGCGGCACTGGTGCTCGGCATACTGCGCGAGTCAGACCTGGATGCCTCTTACCTGGAGCTCGAGATTACGGAAACATCGATCATGCGAAGAGCGCAAATTGTGGCCGATCTGGCCATGCAACTGCGGGGTTCCGGCGTGCGCATCAGCATCGATGATTTTGGCATGGGTTATTCCAGTCTCAGCTATCTCAAGCATATTCCTATCGACAAGATCAAGATAGATCAGTCATTTGTGTTCGACATGCTGCACGACGCGGAAGATGAAACGATCACCCAAACCATCGTGAATCTGGGACAAAACCTGCGGCTGCGCGTCATTGCCGAAGGCGTCGAGTCGCAAGCGCAAATGGAGAAGCTGTTGTCCTTCGGCTGCCATGAAGCGCAAGGATTCTTTTACAGCGAAGCGGTTTGTTCGGATACATTTCAAACCTTTCTGGCAAACGACTGGCGCTTTGCGGGGATGGCGGCTGAACGCCGCGATCGCCGTTGATCGCCCTTGCATTGCCGCTACCTCTCGCCGTTTTCACCATTGGCATGCGCCGAACCGACGATCAGGGGATCGGTCATGCGCGGCTCGAAGCAGGCGCGGCTCTTTTTGCGTCGCCGAAAACCAGAACTTGAACAAATGTGTGCGGAATTGCACTGCAACATATTGCGCTCTGGATAGACCCTGCCGCATACTCATCAGCAGTTCGCATGCCAGGCGCCTCCGCTTTGAAGCGGAGGCGCCTGGACTGAACATGCATGCGGCAGTGCCCCTCTCTCGCAGCCGCCCCCATGAATCTCTTTCAAGTCGTCACATGCGCCTCTTTTCGGAAAAATATCGTCTTCTCGGCTGGCTCAGCGTGGTGCTGGCGCTTGGCTTTTTGACTACCAGCATCGCCGGTTACATCGTGCCGCGCGACGCGATCCGGCAAGGCATTGCCGAACAGGCATTGCCGCTCACCGGCGACCACATCTATTCGGAAATCCAGAAAGACTTGCTGCGGCCGGTATTCATTTCATCGCTGATGGCCCACGATACCTTTGTGCGCGACTGGATATTGAATGGGGAAAGCGACACCACGCAAATCGTGCGCTATCTGAAAGAACTCAAACAAAAATACAGTACCCTCACCAGCTTCCTGGTGTCGGCGCGCACGCATCAGTATTACTACGCCGACGGCGTATTGAAATCAGTGCAGGAAAGCGAGCCGCGCGACCAATGGTTTTTCCGCGTGCAGGACATGAAAGCGCCGTACGAGACCAATGTCGATCCCGACCCGGCAAACCGCAACACGATGACCATCTTCATCAATCACCGAATACTGGATGACAACGGTGACTTCATTGGCGTCGCCGGCGTCGGCCTGACGCTCGATACGATGACGCACCTGCTCGACAGCTACCAGACGCGCTTCCATCGCAACATCTATTTTGTCGATGCACAAGGCGCCATTGTCCTGGCCGGCCAATCGATGAAGCAGGCGCGCGGGTCGATCCGCGCGCTGCCCGGCATGCGCGACATCGCCGCCAACATCATCAATCACAGCCCGACGCCGACCCAGCTTGAATACCGTCTGGACAAGGGCGTCGTGCTGGTCAATTCGCGCTTCATTCCGGAACTCGGCTGGTATCTGGTGGTCGAGCAGAATGTCAGCGACGATGTGAAGCCGTTGCAGCAGGTGTTTGCGCTCAATCTCGCCATCAGCGCGGGGGTGACTTTGTTGGCGCTGGCGATGACGCTATTGGCGGCCAACCGTTATCAACGGCGGTTGCAGCGCATGGCCGCTACCGATGCGCTGACGGGCCTGGCCAACCGGCAGGCGTTCGAAATCCTGCTGCAGCAATCGCTGCTGGACGTGACGCGCACCGGCTATCCATTGTCGACCATCCTGTTCGACATCGACCTGTTCAAGGAGATCAACGATCGCCACGGCCATCTGGCCGGCGACCGGGTGCTCTCCGCCATTGCCCAATTGGGCCGCGACGCGGTGCGCGAGAACGACATCGTCGCGCGCTGGGGTGGCGAGGAATTCGTGATCCTGCTGCGTAATTGTCCGCTGGAAAACGCGTATCGCATGGCGGAAAAATTGCGCGACGCGATTGCCGGCCACGACTTCAAGCTGGCGCATCCGCCGATGACGATCACGGCCAGTTTCGGGGTTGCCGAACATGCGCTGGAAGAATCGGCAGCCAGTTTGTTCGCGCGGGCGGACAAGGCGCTGTACGAGGCGAAGGCGGCGGGGCGCAATTGCGTTGAAGTGTCAGTGGCGAAGGAGACCGAAGCGGAGGCTGTGTAGCGCCATTTGGAAATTATTGTAAAACATTGCCATACAAATAAATGATTCCTCGCAAGCGCTGGCAAGGAACATTTTGGTTTGGCATTGTTTTTTGTTGGAGATCAATAAGAGGTAGTTGCTTTTTCATTAAGTTCGAATCTCGACTTTTTCCCGGCTTGATTGCAGGAAAAAAGACATTGATAAACTCAACTATGAGAACTTATGCCTACCTATCCGCAACGCACATTCCTTTCCCTGCTCTTGATCACTTCCGTGGCTGGCTGCGGGGGAGGCAGCTCAGTCGCCAATATTCCAGCAGCCGCAAATACCAATCAACCGTCGCCAGCCAGCCCTGCACCCACTTCCGCGCCGATGAGCATGTCGTGTGTTGACGGGCCGACCTATCAATGCAGCGGCAGCAGCATCATCAGGGTCGATAACGGTGTGACGTTGACAAGTTCAGGTGTGCAAACTTATGGCAAGTCCACCAATGACCTTGCGACGCCGATCGAGTCCATCAAGAAAGCGTTCGGTCTCACCGTGGCCTCCGGCGGCATCGCGGAAATCAGGCTGGACAAGGACAGCAACGGCCTTGTATCGAAGGCAGCGGTGTTGTTAAGCAACCTCGGTATTTCCTGGGATGCCAAGACTGACCGGCCTCAAATCCTGGAAACATTCGCGACAACGCCAGGCCGTGTCCTGCTCGATGCAAACGGCGCACTCACCTTCAGCACTATTCCAGACAGTGCGGACCTGAACTACTATGACTACGCGCTCAAAGGCGCGGCTGCCACGCAAAAGAACTACGCTAACAACGTGTACTTTCCTCGTGCAAATCCATCGCGCTGCACCGCCGATATGGCGACGTGCCCCGCGGTTGAAACAACCGGGATCAAGTACCAGGCGGGCGCCTGGCGCACGGGTGGGAGAAATCCGGATTCGACGGAAGCCAGCCGGTTGCATGAGGATGGCGATCTTTATGCCGGCAATGGCGTGCCGGACGCGAATGGCAACCAGACCATCCTGCCTAAGGGAACCGGGTTCGGCACCGCTTATCCTGGATTTAAAGGGTATCGAAGTTTCTTGAACTGGAGTTTTCAATACGGGAACCTGGCGGCATGGGTCACGCAGGACACGGTCCATATCAACGAATGGGCAGGCGGCGACAATGAGCACAACAAGAATCGCCGTGGCATGGTGGCATTCGGCAAGGTATCTGATCCTGCCACGATTCCGACAACCGGTTTAGCGACCTATTCCGGCTTTGCCTACGGCTGGCACACCCGAAACGCCACGGAGGATGTCTCTTTCTTCCGCGGAGAAGCAACCGTTACCGTGGATTTCGCTACGAGGAAGGTGGTCGTCACGTTCCGGGATACGGCGACCTACAATGCGTCCGCTACGCCGGTGCCAGTCGCGCTCACGACCACCACGGCAATGGGCGCCGCGGGAGGGAACGCCGCACACTACCTGACCGGCGCGGTGGACAACGGCTCGCTCAAGGGAGGGCTCAGCGGCCGCTACTTCGGACCGGTGGTCACGAGCGGCACGAGCGGCACGGGTCCAGCGGAGGTTGGTGGCGCATTTACGCTGTCGAATTCGACGACCGGCGAAACGGCAGTGGGAGGCTTCATTGCTCGCAAGCAGTAATGTGCGCTAGTGTTTTGGACGGAAAGGAATCCAGCCGCATTGACGCAAACG
>CAMLDH010000229.1 GCA_946478765.1 uncultured Oxalobacteraceae bacterium
GTCGGCTATTTGTATTGCATCGACAATCCGCGTACCGACTGGCGTTTCCGCACTGAAGCGGATGCCGGTTTGAATGGCCGCAGCCTGATCTATCCGCGCGGCAAAGTGCTGGGGGGATCATCCTCGATCAACGGCATGATTTACATGCGCGGCCAGGCGCGCGATTACGATCAATGGGCGCGCTTGAGCGGCGACGACAGCTGGCGCTGGGACCAGGTGCTGCCCTTGTTCAAGAAGACCGAAGACCATCACAACGGTGGCGATGCGTATCATGGTGCCGGCGGCGAATGGCGCGTGGAAAAGCAGCGCCTGTCATGGAAAATCCTCGATGCATTTCGCGAGGCGGCGGCGCAGACCGGCATTCCGATGACGGAGGATTTCAATCGCGGCGACAACGAAGGCTGCGGTTATTTCGAGGTCAATCAAAAACGCGGCGTGCGCTGGAATACCGCGCAGGCGTTTTTGAAAAATGCAGTGCGGCACGGCAAGCTCGACATCATGACCGGCTGCCACGTCACACGCTTGCGCATCGAATCCACCGACCAAGGCAAGACATGCACCGGCGTTGAATTCAGCGGCGGCGGCACCGCGTGGTTTGCGGAATCGACATACGAAACGATTTTGACTGCGGGTGCGGTCGGCTCGCCGCAACTCTTGCAATTGTCCGGCATCGGTCCGGCGGCGTTGCTGCAGCAACATGGCATTGCGCCCGTGGTCGATGCGCCGGGGGTCGGCGAGAATCTGCAAGACCATTTGCAATTGCGCATGGCGTTCAAGGTGAGCGGCGTGAAGACCTTGAACACGATGGCCAACAACTGGTTCGGCAAGATGAAAATCGGCATCGAATATGCGCTCAACAAGAGCGGCCCGATGTCGATGGCGCCGTCGCAGCTCGGCGCATTTGCCAAGTCCGATGCAGCGCAGGCGACCCCCAATCTCGAATTTCACGTGCAACCCTTGTCGCTGGAAAGATTCGGCGAACCCTTGCACGCATTTCCTGCATTCACTGCCAGCGTTTGTAATGTGCGCCCGACTGCGCGCGGCCATATTCGTATTGCATCCGCTGATCCATTTGCCGCGCCGAAAATCACTGCCAATTATTTGAGCACGGACGCCGATCGCAAGACGGCGGCACAGGCATTGATGCTGACCCGAAAAATCGTCGCTGCCCCGGCGCTGAAAAAATATGCGCCGGACGAATTCAAGCCCGGCGTGCAGTATCACACTGAAGAAGAACTTGCGCAGGTGGCAGGCGACATCGGCACCACGATTTTCCATCCGGTCGGCACCTGCAAAATGGGACGCAACGATGATCCGCAGGCCGTGGTCGACAGCCAGCTATGCGTAAAAGGCGTGGCAGGTTTGCGCGTGGTCGATGCATCGATCATGCCGACGATTACTTCAGGCAATACCAATTCCCCCACCATCATGATTGCGGAAAAAGCCGCGCAATTGATTCGCAACATACGCCGCTGATCTTCACGCATGCTGCATTGAGAAAATCAATTGCACATGACGTGAGCAAACGCAAACAAGGGCGTTGCAATCGCAATACACTGATCTACGCAACTTCATTGCGTAGATAAAATTCGTTTCGATTTCGTCCAATTCACCAGGTTTTTTCACGATCTATTTTCTGCATTTTTCATTGCAGATAGCAGGTTGGGGATAGCGTAGCGAAACCCGGCATCGCCAGTCGCCATTGCATCATCTGTACCGTGCATGGCAAAGCGTTGGGTTTCGTTATGTGCTTAAAAATTGAGCAGTAAGGAGAGGCATGATGAACGACGTGATCCTGGAGACGCACAAGCTGATCAAGGAATTCAAGGGCTTCACTGCGGTGAACGAGGTGGACCTGCGCGTGATGCGCGGCCATATCCATGCATTGATCGGACCGAACGGCGCGGGCAAGACCACGTGCTTCAATTTGCTGACCAAGTTTCTGGTGCCGACTTCCGGCAACATCATTTTCAATGGCCGCGACATCACCGATGCGAAGCCGGCGCGCATTGCGCGGCAAGGCGTGATCCGCTCGTTTCAGATTTCTGCGGTGTTCCCGCATTTGAGCGTCATGGAAAACGTGCGGATCGGTTTGCAGCGCGCATTGGGTACTTCCTTTCATTTCTGGAAAAGCGAGCGCACGTTGTCGCGCCTGAATGACCGCGCGATGGCGTTGCTGGCGCAAGTCGATCTGACCGAGTTCGCCGACACCATCACGGTCGATCTGCCGTACGGCCGCAAACGTGCGCTGGAAATCGCGACCACGCTGGCAATGGAGCCCGAGCTGATGCTGCTGGATGAACCGACGCAAGGCATGGGTCACGAAGACGTGAGCCGCGTGACCGACCTGATCAAGAAGGTGTCGGCCGGACGCACGATCCTGATGGTGGAACACAACATGAACGTGGTGTCCGACATCTGCGACAAGATCTCGGTGTTGCAGCGCGGCGCGATTCTGGCCGAAGGCAGCTACCGGGAAGTGTCGAACAATCCGCAAGTGATGGAGGCCTACATGGGGACCGCGTCGGGTGCGCTGGAAGGAGCCCATTGATGGCGACGCCGGCACTGGAAATCAAGAACCTGCATACCTGGTATGGCGAGTCGCATATTTTGCATGACATCAATCTGGTCGTGAATCATGGCGAGGTCGTGACGCTGTTGGGACGCAACGGCGCCGGGCGTACCACGACGCTGCGCGCGATCATGGGTTTGACCGGCATGCGCAAAGGCTCGATCAAGATCAATGGCGTCGAGGCAATCGGTTTGCCGACGTACAAGGTGGCGCATCTCGGCGTCGGTTATTGCCCGGAAGAGCGCGGTATTTTTTCGTCGTTGTCGACCGAAGAAAACCTGATGCTGCCGCCGTTCGTGTCGAAGACCGATCACGGCATGTCGATCAAGGAAATCTACGAGATGTTTCCCAATCTGGAAGAGCGCAAATCGAGCCAGGGTACGCGCCTGTCCGGCGGCGAACAGCAGATGCTGGCGGTCGCGCGCATTCTGCGCACCGGTGCGCGCCTGCTGTTGCTCGACGAAATTTCAGAGGGCTTGGCGCCCGTGATCGTGCAAACGCTCGCGCGCATGATCATGACCCTGAAGACGAAGGGCTACACCATCGTGATGGTGGAACAGAATTTCCGTTTCGCGGCACCGCTGGCGGACCGGTTTTACGTGGTTGAACATGGGCAGATTGTGGCGACCTTCGCGGCTTCTGAATTGAAGGCCAAGATGCCCGTGCTCAACGAATTGCTCGGTGTGTAGGAATTGGGAAATTGGGAATTGGTTTGAGGCGTTGATGCATCCGCTTTTAATTAAAGGAGAACACAATGAAGTTGAATGCAATGACGCTTGCGGTGTCCACCGCGTTTGCAATGGGATACGCGGCATCGGCATCGGCCCAGATTTCCGGTGATGTCGTCAAGATCGGCTTCATTACCGATGTGTCGGGTCTGTATTCCGATATCGACGGGCAGGGTGGGGCGGAAGCAATCAAGATGGCGATTGCTGATTTCGGCGGCAGCGTCAACGGCAAGAAAATCGAATTCATGTCGGCCGATCATCAGAACAAGGCAGATATCGCGGCCAGCAAGGCGCGCGAATGGTTCGACCGGCAAGGCGTCGATCTTTTGATTGGCGGCACCAATTCCGGCACCAGTCTCGCGATGTCGAAGCTGGCGGCGGAAAAGAAAAAGCCCTTCATTGCGGTCGGCGCCGGCAGCGCCCGCCTGACCAATGAAGAGTGCACGCCTTACACGGTTCACTATGCATACGATACGGTGGCGCTGGCCAAGGGCACCGGCTCCGCGGTGGTGAAGCAGGGCGGCAAGACCTGGTTCTTCCTGACGGCCGATTATGCATTCGGCCACTCGTTGGAAAACGATACGGCGAGAGTGGTGAAGGCATCGGGCGGCACCGTGCTCGGTTCAGTGAAACATCCATTGTCGGCGTCCGACTTCTCGTCCTTCCTGCTGCAGGCACAGGCATCGAAAGCGCAGATCCTCGGCCTGGCCAATGCCGGCGGCGACACCATCAATGCGATCAAGGCCGCCAACGAGTTCGGCGTGACCAAGACGATGCGGCTGGCCGGCTTGCTGATGTTCATCAACGACGTGCATTCGCTGACCTTGCCGCTGACGCAGGGCATGTACCTGACCGATAGCTGGTACTGGGATCAGAGCGACGATAGCCGCAAATGGGCGCGCCGCTATTTCAGCAAGATGAAGAAGATGCCGTCGAGCATACAAGCGGCGGATTACTCGGCCGCGATGACTTATCTGAATGCGGTGAAAGCGGCCGGCACCGATGCACCGGAAAAAGTATTGGAACAACTGAAGTCGACCAAGATCAATGACATGTATGCAAAAGGCGGCGTGGTGCGTCCGGATGGCCGCATGGTGCACGACATGTTCCTGATGCAAGTGAAGACGCCGGCGGAATCGAAGGCGGCATGGGATTACTACAAGGTGGTGCAGACGATTCCGGGCGATCAGGCATTCACCACCAAGACCGAATCGAAGTGCGCACTGTGGAAGTAAGCATAAGCGGCAGATAGCGCCAAGCTCGCGGCTCCTTCCCCCTTTTATTTTCTCGAATTCGCCATGGAAATTTTCGGCATTCCCCTGCAAGCGTTGATGAGCCAGTTGTTGCTGGGGCTGGTCAACGGTTCGTTTTACGCGATGCTGTCGCTTGGGCTCGCCGTCATTTTCGGTTTGCTCAATGTCATCAACTTCGCACACGGTGCGCTGTACATGGTGGGTGCCTTCATCGCGTGGATGGGATTGAATTATCTCGGACTCAATTACTGGGTGATGCTGATCGCGGCGCCGCTGGTGGTCGGCGCGTTCGGCATCCTGATCGAGCGAAGCATGCTGCGCCGGCTGTACAAGCTCGATCATCTGTATGGCTTGTTATTGACCTTCGGCATTACGCTGATGCTCGAAGGCTTGTTCCGCTCGTTCTATGGCGTATCGGGGCAGCCGTATTCGGTGCCGGACGCATTGCAGGGCGCGACCAATCTCGGCTTCATGATCCTGCCGAATTACCGCGCGTGGGTGGTGCTGGCGTCGTTGGTGGTGTGCTTTGCAACGTGGTTCGTGATTGAAAAAACCAAGCTCGGCGCCTATCTGCGCGCCGGCACCGAGAACCCGAAACTGGTGGAAGCCTTCGGCATCAATGTGCCGTTGATGGTGACGCTGACCTACGGCTTCGGCGTGGCGCTGGCGGGCTTTGCCGGCGTGCTGGCGGCGCCGGTGATCCAGGTGTCGCCGCTGATGGGGTCGAACCTGATCATCGTCGTGTTCGCGGTGGTGGTGATCGGCGGCATGGGGTCGATCATGGGGTCGATTCTGACCGGACTGGGGCTGGGTGTGATCGAAGGATTGACGCGCGTGTTTTATCCGCAGTTGTCGGCCACGGTCGTGTTCATCGTGATGGCGATTGTATTGATGATTCGCCCGGCCGGCTTGTTCGGCAAAGAGAAATAGAAATGGACTATCCATGATGAACAAAAGAATCGGTTACGGCATCGCATTGGCGGCGGCATTGGCCGCGCCTTTCTTCATGTATCCGGTGTTCCTGATGAAGGTGCTGTGCTTTGCATTGTTTGCATGTGCGTTCAACCTGCTGATCGGCTTTACCGGCTTGCTGTCGTTCGGGCACGCGGCGTTTTTTGGCGGCGCCGGTTATGTGACTGGTTACGCGCTGAGAAACCTGGGCTTGCCGACCGAAGTGGGATTGTTGCTGGGAACCGCGGCGGGCGCCGTGATCGGTCTGCTGATGGGCAGCCTCGCGATCCGGCGGCAGGGGATTTACTTCACGATGATTACGCTGGCGCTGGCGCAAATGCTGTTCTTCGTCTTCCTGCAGGCGCCGTTCACCGGCGGCGAAGACGGCTTGCAAGGCGTGCCGCGCGGCACGCTGCTGGGCGTGCTGGATCTGGGCAATGATTTGACGATGTACTACCTGGTGCTGGCAATTGCGCTCGGCGGTTTTGCCTTGATCGTGCGCACCGTGCATTCGCCATTTGGCCAGGTGCTGAAGGCGATCAAGGAAAACGAGCCGCGCGCAATTTCACTCGGTTATGACGTCGACAAATACAAGCTGCTGGCATTCGTGCTATCGGCCGCATTGGCGGGTTTGGCCGGCGCCACCAAAACCGCGGTGCTTGGTTACGAAACCCTGACCGATGTGCACTGGACAATGTCGGGCCTGGGGGTATTGATGACACTGGTCGGCGGCCTGGGCACGATGATCGGACCGATCGTCGGTGCAATCATCATCATTGCACTGGAAAACCGTTTGGGCGATTTGGGCAACTGGCTGGCGTCGGTGACGCAGATTGAATGGTTCAATTCGATCGGCGAATCGGTCAC
>CAMLDH010000230.1 GCA_946478765.1 uncultured Oxalobacteraceae bacterium
CGTGCCCACATTCACGTGCGGTTTGGTCCGCTCAAACTTGCCTTTTGCCATTTTAGACTCCTAACGATTTGATGAGAATGTCCAGGCACGTGCCCGACTGTCATGCTGTATAGATGAAAACTGCCAAACTTTGGTGCCCTTGACGTGGATTGAACACGTGGCCTCTCCCTTACCAAGGGAGTGCTCTACCACTGAGCTACAAGGGCTTTTGTTGTCCGTACTTGCGATACGTTCAACTGAAAACTGGAGCGGGTGAAGGGAATCGAACCCTCGTCATAAGCTTGGAAGGCTTCAGCTCTACCATTGAGCTACACCCGCAAGGGCCACTTCAACAACCACACAATTTACCAACTACATTCCCTGAAAACTTGGTGGAGGGGGCGGGATTCGAACCTGCGTACTCGTAAGAGGGCAGATTTACAGTCTGCTGCCATTAACCACTCGGCCACCCCTCCGTAGGGAACCCCAAACTATATTGGAGTCACTCCCTCTTGTCAACCATTCTGTGCATTGGGAAACTAAAATATTGCGGAATCGGGCGCGATCGGCAAGCGCGCGATTTGTCAAAATGCAATAAAGCAATAAAAAAGCGCAATGGAAGCACAGGCACTTCATCAAAAAATCAACTGCCGCCGGCGCAAATCGGCAACGCGGCCTTCGCCTAAAACCGCGTTTCCCGTGCCGCCCGCAAGAAATGATCGAGAATCGGCGTGCAATCCAGTAAATCCGGCGTACCGGGACGATGGAATTCCGGATGCCATTGCAATCCGACCACAAAGCGCGCTTTCTGGTACCGAATCGCTTCGATAATATTGTCGCCACCGGACAGTGCTTCAATCGTCAAGTCGCGTCCAAGCTCCTTGACTGCCTGATGGTGGATCGAATTGACCAGAGGTTTGGAGGGCAACTCCAGCATCGCTCCTACCGATGATCCGATCGGAAAATGGATCTCGTGATAATGGCGGTCGTACAAGTCGTTGACGTGTGCAATCGCGCTTGGCACGTCGACCATAATATCCTGATACAGCGTGCCGCCGAACGCAACATTAATCAATTGGCAACCGCGGCAAATGCCGAGCACCGGTTTGCCGGCCTCGACAAATTCATGTAATAGCTCAAGCTCATACATGTCGCGCGCCCGGTCACCGCTCCATTCCGGGCGCGTGGCGGCCTCCGAATACGTTTGCGGAGAAACATCCGCACCGCCCTGTAACACCAGGCCATCAAGATGCTTGGCATAATCCCGCAGCCTGATATTGCTAGAATGCAATAAGCCGTAATTGTTGACGGTTGGAATCATGAAGACCATGACATCGCGTGACATCACCCATTGCGCAATCGACTCTTCCAGATATTGCAAAGTCTTGCCGCGCAAGCCCTTGGCGCCGGTTTCAGGATGAAAAATGCGTGCCGAAACGCCAATTTTCAGCGTGCGTTGCATCAGGCGTCGCCCCACCTGGTCGGAAAATGCGCGACAGCGTGCAACAAGGATTTTCCAGGTGTGTGTCCATGGCGTATCGCTTGGCACTAAATAGCGCGCCCCCCGTTCCACTGCGTCGATAGGGGGCATCCCCGATGGCGTCGCATCATCACGGGATGTAGAGGCGGGAGGACTAGCGTTGGGAGGAGGCGTATCTGGCATGTATGCTATCGATGTAATTACGGTTAAGCATCTATAGACCATCGTCAACCCAATATTATCCGTAGAGAATGACAAAGCAATGCAATATTCGACCGTGCCGATAATAATCCCGAAAACCAAACACGGTTGAATGAAAAGCAATCAATGTGACCGCTTGCTTGCGCAAGTAGAATTTGAATAATGGAGAATAGAGAGAGACGCACCCGCATCTGAACCGGTGCGGCCTACCCGCTGCACCATTCTCCAAAGCAACTGAAGGAAATATCGTATGGAACCCCGCCTCAGCTTTGTCACACTTGGCGTGTCGGATCTGGAACGCGCAGTCCGTTTTTATGCAGATGTGCTTAAACTGCCGCGCATCGATACGCCGCCCGAAGTCGCCTTCTTCGAACTCGGCAAGACCTGGTTGTCGCTCTACCCGCGCCATCTGCTGGCGGCAGATGCCGGCATCCCTGCCGAAGGTTCGGGCTTTGCCGGCTTTACTCTGGCACATAACGTGCGCTCGCCGGCGGAAGCGGATCAGTTGTTGGCCGACATCGCTGCCGCGGGCGGAACAATCGTGAAGCCGGCCAAGACTGCGGACTGGGGCGGATATTCAGGCTACTTTGCCGACCCCGACGGGTATCTGTGGGAAGTGGCGTGGAATCCGCACTTCCCGCATGTATAACGAGCGTCGATGATGAGCGTCTCGCCTCGCATTCTGATTCTCTACGCGCACGCCGCACCGCACCGCTCGCGCGTCAACCGCCTGTTGGCGGATGCCGCGCGCACGCTGCCGCATGTGCACGTACATGACTTGTACGAAACCTACCCGGATTTCCACATCGATGTCGCGCATGAACAAGCGCTGCTGACTGACGCCGATCTGGTGGTGTTCCAGCATCCGATCCAGTGGTACGGCACGCCTGCATTGCTCAAAGAATGGTTCGACGTGGTGCTGGAGCACGGTTGGGCTTACGGCAGCGGCGGCGTCGCGCTGCAGAACAAGGGTTACTGGCTGGTCGCGACCACTGGCGGCAGCCACGAGTCGTATCAGGAAAGTGGGCACCACCAGCGGCCGTTCTCCGCTTTTTTGCCGCCGTTCGAGCAGACCGCGCGCTTGTGCGGCATGCATTGGCTACCGCCGCATATTTTGCACGGCGCGCATCAAACCGATGATGCATCGGTGGCAGCGCATGTCGCACGCTACCGGGAAAGGCTGGCCAGCTATCCGCATTGGCCCGAGCTGGCCGCCCCGGGCGCGCACAGGGATTTGCATGGAACATAACCTGCTGCAGAATGCATTGATTTATCTGGTGGCCGCGGTGCTCGCAGTGCCGATTGCCAAGCGCCTCGGCCTGGGCGCGATATTGGGCTACTTATTGGCCGGCATCGCGATCGGGCCGTGGGGCTTGCGCCTGATTACGCAGGTCGAAGACATCCTGCATTTCTCCGAATTCGGCGTGGTATTGCTGCTGTTCTTGATTGGACTGGAACTCGATTCGAAACGGCTGTGGTCAATGCGCAGGCCGATTTTCGGATGGGGCGGCGCGCAGGTCGGCGCGTGCACTGCCGCCCTCTGCGCACTCGGGCTGGCCATCGGCGTGGACTGGAAGACTGCGCTGATCGCGGCGCTCGGTCTGTCGCTGTCGTCGACCGCGATCGCATTGGCGACGCTGGAAGAACGCAACTTGATGGCGACACCCGCCGGTTCGGCCGGCTTCGCCATTTTGTTGTTTCAGGATATCGCGGCGATCCCGATGATTGCGCTGATTCCGCTGCTCGGGGTCGCGGCCGCGCACGGCAGCGGTCAGGGCTGGCTGGGCGCCGTCAAGGTGGCCGGCGTGATCGCGGCCTTGATCGCCGGCGGCCGCTACCTGATGCGGCCGGCTTTGCGCATCATCGCGAAAACCGGCATGCGCGAGATATTCACCGCGTTCGCATTGCTGCTGGTGATCGCGATTGCGCTGCTGATGCAATGGGTCGATATGTCGATGGCGCTCGGCACCTTCCTGGCCGGCGTGCTGCTGGCGGAATCCGAATACCGGCATGCGCTGGAAGCCGACCTGGAACCGTTCAAGGGTCTGCTGCTCGGCCTGTTCTTTATTGCGGTCGGCATGTCGGTCGACTTCGGCGTGCTCCTGGCGCAGCCGGTGTTGATTTTAGGCTTGGTGGCGTCCTTCCTGGCGATCAAGATCGGTGTGCTGTATGCATTGAGCAAGCGATTTTCGATTGCGCGCGGGCAGCAGGCGCTGTTCGCATTTCTGCTGTCGCAGGGCGGCGAATTCGCCTTCGTCGTGTTCGGCGCCGCTGCCGCCGCGCGTGTATTTACACCGGAAATTTCATCGCTACTGGTCGTCGTCGTCGCGCTGTCGATGATAGCCACGCCGCTGCTGCTCGTGGTGTACGACAAGGTGATCGCGCCGCGCCTGCGAAACCTGGAGCGGCGTCCGGACGACAGGATCGACGCGCAGGACAACCCGGTCATCATTGCCGGCTTCGGCCGCTTCGGCCAGATTATCGGCCGCCTCCTGTACGCCAACCGCATCGGCGTAACCGTGCTGGATCATGACCCGGACCAGATCGACTTGCTGCGCAAGTTCGGCTTCAAGGTATTCTATGGCGACGCCACCCGCATCGACTTGCTGCATGCCGCCGGCGCTGCAAAAGCGCGGGCATTGGTGGTTGCGGTGGATGATGTGGAAGACTGCCTGGAACTGGTCGATGCAGTCCGGCGCGATTTTCCCGATTTGCCGATCCTGGCGCGTGCACGCAATGTCACGCATTACTATCAATTGATGGATCGCGGCGTCACCATGATTGAACGCGAGACTTTCGAATCGGCGCTGCGGCTGGGACGTCAGACGTTGCAGCAACTTGGATTTGGCGCGTACCGCGCGCGCCAGGCCGCAATGAAATTCCGCACCCACAATATCAAACTGCTGCATGCGGTTTATCCTTATTACAAGGACCAGCAGCAAATGGTATCGATGGCCAAGCAGGGGCGCGACGAACTGGAAGCAATGTTCGCGCGCGACGCCGAAACATTGAGCGCCGAACATCAGAGCGGCTGGGACTAGGTGATGCACGCACTATTTCAATAACGAACGATTTTTTTAAGGTACTCCTATTCATGATCACGCTTTACCATAACCCGCGCTGCTCCAAGTCACGTGAAGCATTGGCGCTGGTCGAGCACTTCTCGACGACTAAAGGCGTAACGCTCGATGTCGTCGACTATCAAAAGACACCGCTGACACTGGCGCAACTCACCGTGCTGCACCGGCAATTGGGGGGCGCGGTGCGCGAGATGGTGCGCGACAATGAAGAAGAATATGCGGCGCTGAATCTGATGCAGGCCGATGATGCGATGCTGCTGCAAGCGCTTACCGCGCATCCGAAACTGCTGCAGCGCCCGATCGTCGTCCGTGGCGAACGCGCCGTGATCGGGCGTCCTCCGGAACGCATCCATGCATTGCTGCAGGTGGCATGACCATCAGGGCTCTCACGCAGAATGTTGAACAGGGCCATCTCCACTGGAGAGGCCCTGCTCTGGGGTAATGCACACCAATCATCCGGCATCAGACCCGACGCAGCGCAATGTCAAATCAAGCACGCGTTGCCGGCATCCGGATACGACGCGCTTACCAGATCGTCACGCGCTGTTCCGGCGGCAGATACATCTTGTCGCCTTCCTTGACGCCGAAGGTGCTGTAAAAACCCGGCTGATTCTTCAGCGTGCCGTTGCCGCGGAACTCAGGCGGCGAATGCGGATCGGTTTTCACGCGCACGATCATTTCCTGATCGCGCAACTTGCCGCGCCATACCTGACCGAAACCAATGAAGAATCGCTGCTCGCCGGTAAAACCATCGATCACCGGCGCCTCCTTGCCGGCCAATGACAGCTTGTAGGCCTTGTACGCAATCGCCAGGCCGGCGTTGTCGGCAATGTTTTCGCCCAGCGTCAATTCGCCGTTCACCTGGTATCCCTGCAGCGGGCTGTAGGCGCTGTATTGCTTGATCAGTAGCGCCGTCTTGGTCGCGAATTTCTCGTGATCTTCCTTGCTCCACCAGTCGCGCAGATTGCCCAGTCCATCGTACTGCGCGCCTTGATCGTCGAAACCGTGGCTGATTTCATGGCCGATTACCGCGCCGATGCCGCCGTAATTGACTGCATCGTCGGCTGCCGCATTGAAGAACGGCGGTTGCAGGATCGCGGCCGGGAATACGATTTCATTCAGTTCCGGGTTGTAGTACGCGTTGACGGTTTGCGGCGTCATGCCCCACTCTTCACGGTCGATCGGCTTGCCGAGCTTATCGACGTTGCGCTGATATTCGAAGACGTTGGCGCGGCGCACGTTGCCGATCAAATCGTCGCTCTTGATCGCCAGCGTCGAATAATCGCGCCATTTGCTTGGGTAGCCGATCTTCGGCATGAAGGTGGCGAGTTTGGCTTGCGCTTCCTTCTTGGTGGCCGGGCTCATCCAGTCCAGCGTATCGATGCTCTGGCGATAGGCTTCGAGCAGATTGCCGACCAGTTTTTCCATGCGCGCCTTGTTGGCAGGCGGAAAATGCTGCGCCACATAGAGCTTGCCCAAGCCTTCGCCGATCGCGCGCTCTTCCAGCCTGATCGCCCGTTTCCAGCGCGGCTCCTGTTGCGGAATGCCGCGCAGTACCGTGCCATAGAAGGCGAAGTTTTCGTCCGCATACGCTGTCGACAGATAGGTTGCGTGGCTGC
>CAMLDH010000231.1 GCA_946478765.1 uncultured Oxalobacteraceae bacterium
GAATACAGCGGCACATACTCAGGCACGTCCAGCCAGCCGCTTTCGGTGGTAACGCCAATCAGGAACAGGTGCCGAAATACCTTGAAGAATATATCTTCCTCGGTGCGGCTGTCGGTCGCCGCATCCTCTTTCGCGACCTGCTGCGCCGCCACCAGACGATGGATGCGGGTCTCGAGGTCGCCGCCCATGTCAGCGGCGGCGTCGCCGTACTTCAACGTGATCGACACGCGCCGCTGCCCCTCCCGCAGTGCCAACACCTTGCTCGAGAGTGCAAATCCGATTCTGGCATCGGGAAAGAACTGCGCGTCCGCTGACGCCTTCGGCGCGCCCAGCAAAGGATACGGCCGCAGCTTCTCGCGTTCGGTAAGGACGGCGCCGGCGGTCACGGGGATGGTATTGCTCCAGCAACCGGTAGGGAACTGCTTTTTCGATCCGTCGCCCAAGATTTCGGTCAATGCATTTTCCGGCGAACTCATTCGATCCCTGCCGAAGAACAGGGTATGCAGTGCGCATACTTGCGCGTCGCTGACCCGCATTGCATTGTCTGCCGTATAGACAATGTCACGCTTGGCAGCATCGGTCCCGGCCAGAAATTCGGCGCCTTCCGCGATCGCTACTTCTTTGCCTGGCGCGCTTGGCTGCATCACCAGATAAGTGCTGTCCGGCGTCGATGCACGCGTGCGGCTCATGAGCACTTTGTCGTAATAAAAATCCAGATGATTGTGCGTGTAGCGGTTAAGCTTTTTTTTCAAGCGCTGATACAACTGCAGGAATGCGATGAGCAGCCCGATCGACGGATCGTGCGTCTGGTTGGTCATGGAAGCCGGCAGCCATTTTTCCGCGCCCTTTTGCACCAGCTCAACCGCCTTGAGAAACGCGTAAAAGTTGGCCTTGCAGGAAAAAGAAACGTCGGCCTCGCTGCCCACGCCTACGCCTATTCCTGCGCCTATTCCCGCTCCATTTCGGTCGACCGGTTCAAACCAGGCCGGGTCGAACGCGGCGGCAAACGCTTGTTCTGTCTGTTGCGGATTTTCCGCGAACTGTGCACAGAGCGCTTTAAGCTTGTCCATCTCGTCCCTCAGCCGTCCTATCATGCTGCCGAGTAGCGCGCGCAAGTTGCTGCCGACCGTGCTTTCAGCCGGCCCGAGCGCGACAAACCAGTGATTCAGCAATTCCGCCAGCTGGTAAGTCGGCAGCTTTTCCAGCGCAATATCTCGCATGAAAAGCGCCCCGTTTTCTCCGGCATCGCGCCACAAGCGCGCAAATGCGCCTTCATGACGATGCAGATCGGTGGCGAGGATGGTCGCAATGATCACCGTTTCGTCAGCGGAAAAAAACGCTTTCCAGTCGCCGTCGTCCCGGTTGTCCAAGTCACGGAATTTGACCACGCGCGCATAGTCGACCGCCATTGCCAGCAGATCGGTCATCCGCATTTCGTCGACATCGATATAGCCTTCCGCCAGCGCAGGAAGCGTGCGCTGCTGCTGACTCATCCCGTCGCTGACGATCAGACGGCTATCGATGCGCGTATCGGCCGGGTATTTCATGTGAATGCATTAAAGTGAGACATTCGTACCCTCCAGAAAATAGAAGGGATACACCATGTTGCTACGCGTGTTGGTCGCTCTTACCCGGTATTCGACATTGATTTTGAGCAGTCCGGACAGGATCTCGTCATCGGCAACGTCAATCTTTTCGACCGAAATTCTCGGCTCGAAAAAAAGGATCGCCCGCTCGATCAGATCCTTGATTTCGGTGACCGTGCTTTCGTTGACATTGTCGAACACATGCAGCTTCAAGCCGCAGCCATAGGCCGGCTGCATAACCCTCTCGCCGGGCGCAGTCGACAACAGGATGTGCAAACTCTCCCGGATATCATCCTCTTCCGTCACCATCCGCAACCGGCCGCCGTAATCAAATGCGGTGGCGCCCTTGCTGAACTTGGGCGGGAAACTCCATCCGGTGCCTAAAAACGATTTATCGATAGCCATAGTGTTCCGTCGCGCTTGTCAACCACCGATCATGACCGTAGGGCATCCCGCAACAACATTGCCGCCGTGCGCAGTCGTATCGCCGATCCGCGCCGCCGGCTTGCCGCCGATCATCACCGTTGCGGAACCTTTGACGATGGTGTCCGGCGGCCCGACGCACACGCAGCTATCGCCGACCACCGCCGCCGGCAGCTTGGCGATCAACACTGTCGGCACGCCCGGCCCGATGGTCGGTCCTCCGACATGCGGGATAGGCGCGGGAAAGGCCGGCGTTTGCATTGGGCAAACGTGCATGTCGGTGATTCTGGCTGCTGGGGGCATAGGTACTCCTGCAATTGTGGCGGCGATCAGGTCAAGGCGCGTTTTAACCTAAGCGGGTGGACAAAAGTTTTTTGACAAAAATATGTTCATGATTGCGACATCAATGAGGCCGGAACGTATTGACGCATTCGACCCCCACCCTAACCCTCCCCCTGCCCGGGGGAGGGAACCTGGCTCCTTCCCCTTCAAGGGGAAGGCTGGGATGGGGATGGGTTACATCTTGCCGCTTTTAACCCATCCCCACCCTAACCCTCCCCTTGAAGGGGAGGGAATTCCTTTGCTTATCAAAAAACTTTTGTCCCCCCGCTCAGGCTTAATTAATCATGACCATCGCACCCTTCACGGTAGTCTGTCCGGACGCGGAAAGTTCCGCCGTTGCCGCGCCTTTTGCGACGAAGCCGACGTTGGCATTGTTGTTGATATTCAGTCCCTGACTCTTGATATCCGCTTTGGACGTGCTCTCGATATTGCCGACCGCGGAGATCGTCACCTTCCCTTTCGCACTCATCACGATATCCTTGGCGCTATCGATAAATATGCCGTCCGGCTTCAGTTCGACCTTGTTCTGGTTCTGGTCCTGCAACAGGATCGACTTGTCTTCATCGCTGATGACGATCTTGTTATTGCCCGGCGTGATGATCGTGACGATCTTCTTGTCGTCATTGAATTCGATCTTCAATTTGCTCTTGGTGACGATCGCCTTGGTGAAATTATCGGCGGTCAATTCATACGGCGGCTTGCGCTTGCTGCTGTACAGGCTGCCGAGTATCACCGGATGCGAAGGGTCGTTATTGAAATAGCCGAGCACTACCTCGTCGCCTATTTCCGGCACAAAGAAGGCGCCGATGCCGTCCGATCCGTAAAAGCAGGCAAGCCTGGCCCAAACGCCGTCCGTTTCGGCCTGCAGGACCGGAACCGACACTTGGACCTTATATTGCCCATCGGGGTCGGCATCCAGCTTTTTCACGACCCCGATCTGCAAGCCTTCGATACCCGGCGTCAAGCCGGCAGCGGCGGGCGCGACCACATCCTGCTGCTCGATGAACCAGTTGTGCGGCATGCCGAACTCGACTTCAGTGATCCAGTTGCCATTCTCGATTTCATGGTTGACCGCGCTGACAAAGACGTTGCCGCTGAACCGGCTGCCGACGCCTTTGAGTTCGATCAATGCTCCCGGCTTGGCCTTCGCGCTTCCCTGGAATTTCATGCGCCCCCGGATTCTTGCCAGACCGGCTTTCAACTGTTGGCCATCGGCCCATGCCTTTAACGCGGCGCTTTCCATCGCCACTGGCGTCTGGAGCCGGAACGCATCGAGCCCGATCACTTTCGCCAGCGTTGCCGCGTCGAGGTTGCCCTGCTCATTGAGCGTCTGCGGGCTGGCCTGCTGCTCCTGGATCGCTTGGGTCGCCATATCCCAGGTCGTGCCTTTGACCGACGTCAGTTGCGTCCTGGCATCGATATCGGCATGGAACTCCATCAGGTCCACGCCATAGGTAACCGCCAGCACCGCTGCGGCGCTGGTCTGCGGCGCTTTGACCGTCACCGTGCCGGCGTCCACGATCGCCAGCAAGCCATTGATTTCCGCGCGCGCGATCATGAAATCCCAATCGGTGCAGTAGTACTGGACCAGTTCCTTGTATTGCGTGTCGGTGCTTCCCACATCGGCCGTCAGTCCGGCGCAATTGCCGATCAGCTTGGTGATGATGTCGCTATCCTTCTGATCCACGTAATTGGCATTCTTGCGGCCGACAGTCATGCCGACCGCCTTGTCGCGGCACTCGATGACGAGACGCGCATAGTTGTTGCCGGTGATCTTGAGGCCGTGGCGGATGACAATTCCTTCGAACACCGATTCATCCGTCTGGTCGTATCCGGCGCTGATCTTGATCGCGGCGCCCGGCTTGAAACTGTCTGCGTCGCTGACCGGGAATGCATCCTCGGGCATGTCGCCGTCCAGCACGACGATGCGGGCGACCGAAATCCTGTTGATGGTCTTGTTGATCTCGACCGACACGATCTTGATGCTGTCGGCAAGCGGACTGCCGTCGCTGGTAATCGTCAGTTTGACGACACCGGTGCTGTCCAATGCTGGAGAATCTGCCATGGCTCGCCTCGTGAAATAGTCAGGCTAAGCCAGCGGCGGAAAGCGTAGCTTCAACCCCGGCTTGAGGTCGCGGAAATTGGTGATGTTGTTAACGCGCGCCACTTCCATGTAATACGAACTGTCCTTGTAAATGCGGTAGCAGAGCAGCGGCAGCGAGTCGCCCGCCTTGACCTCCACGATATGGGTCAAATCCGGCGACGATCGGTTTGCCTTGAGACCCATTTCCTGATCGCTCATCCAGCCGACAAACGTGAGCTGCAGCTTTGCCCGCAACGGTTCCCCGCTCGGCTTGAACAGCGTGTAATCGATTGCAATCGACTCGACCCGTCCAAAAAATATCAGGCTGCCCCAGAGCAGCCGGACGTGATTCGGCTCATGATTGGTACCGATGTACTTGTACACAACGTCCATCAGGCAGCTGATCATTGTTTTGACATCGCTCATGCCGATCAACACGACCACGCCGGTACCATCCAGCACCAAGTCCTGGAGCACGATTTTTTCCGGACAAATCGCGCTGAACTTCGGTTCGGCGCCGGCCTGCCCCAGGGTCTTCTTCTTGTTGTATTCAATCGAGCGCTGATGCTTGTATCCCGCAGGATTGATCAGCGCCTCGAACGCCGGCTTGGACGAGTCCACCGAGATATTGCCCGCCTCGTCCACTGTGCAAGGCGAAATAGTCAGTTTTTTCTTCAACCCAGTGCTGATACCCGGCATTTACCTGTCTCCCTTCTGGGTCAACATCGCAAGAATCAGGTTTTTGCATTCATCAAGTATTTCTTCCTTCAATTCCTGTTGTTGTTCCGACGCGTCGGTGTCGTCCGTGCCGCCCTCACATTTTTGGAGCACGTTCGACTTGATCAGCAATTGCCTTATTTCGATCGACATAACGTTAAATGAGACGGTTGGAGTAGTTGTAGCTCAACACGATCTTCTCGATCGCGACTTCATTTTTGGTCGAGCCGAAGCTTTCGACTTCCCATTTCACCGGATACGCATTGGCGAAAGTCCACGCGCGTATCGGCACCTTGTCCTCGTTCATCAAATACACCGCAATCGGCATGGCGACGATAGGCGCGACGAAATCCAGTTCGAGCACCGAGCGGCACCAGATCACCAGCGGCGAGGTCAACGGCGCGATGCCGCGCTTCAATTCCAGGAACGGATGCTTGACGCCTTTCGGCAGATGATGCACGTACCGGTTTTCACCGCCCTCGATCACCGTTTCTGTCTCGATCTCCGAGGTAATGCCCGACACTTCCTGGAAGGAGGTGTCGGACATTCCCAAGGTTGCGCTGAACACGACCTTGAAGTAAAACGCGGACGGCGGATAGCCGCCCGTGCCCAGCATGGATGACAAGCTGAAAGACATCGTTATTCAACCTGATGACGTGTGAGTGAGATCGGCATCATGCGGCATCACGCATTGGCAATGGTCAGTCCTTCGTGAACGATTTCGATGGTTTCGATCGCCACTTCATTGCCTTCGGCCTTGAGATCGGTTCCGGTGATCTTGGTCGGCCATGCGTTTGCCAGCGTCCACACCATCGTCGGTGCGCCGGTTTCATCGAGCAGACTGATGGTCACCGGCAAGCGCTTGACGGTATTCATCTTGATCTGGTTAAACCAATCCCAGAACTTGTTGTCCGATTTGAAGACGCCTTTTTTCATGGTCACGTTGCCGACCTTTTTCATGCCCGGCATCTTGATGACCGAGAACTCCGGACTGTCGCCATGGCGGTACTTGATTTCCTCGGACTGGATATCCAACCCGGATACTTCTTGAAACGACATGACCTGCGAATCCCACTTCACCTGAAAATAAAACTTCGGCATGGGCCATACGCTGGTTGATTGCTTGGAACCGTCATCTGCCATAACAAACCTCTATGAAT
>CAMLDH010000232.1 GCA_946478765.1 uncultured Oxalobacteraceae bacterium
CTCTGCCTCTGCCTCTGCCTCTGCCTCTGCCTCTGCCTCTGCCTCTGCCTCTGCCGCCACGTCACGTCACTCCATAGACCAGCTTTTAACACGTATGATTTCGCGGACGAGATTGCCATGGTGGAAGAACAAGCCGTTGGAGCTGTCTTGGCTTTTTTGTCCAAGACGGGCAAAGATACACTTACAGCGTCCCAGTTTAACAACGTGATGCGATTTTACACAGACCATGGCTTTAATGCGCTTGACCAAAAACTGGAACATGCTCTGCAAAACATCTCTCCCGAGCAATCACGGGAGAAACTCACAAGAACAATAGATAAGGCAAAAAATCGCCTCATTCAATTGCTTAGAGAAGAATCTCATTCAGCGGGCTGGGCGCAGCCTCCGCGAGCAGAAAGCAACCTGAAATGGGAGTCTTCTGAAGGGCCTCTCCTGGTCAAACGCGGACTCTCCCTGCAACAACTGAAGCTGAATAAAGCAGATATTGCAAGCGGCAAGTTTGCTAGCGTTTCCATTTTTGAAAATGAGAATGGCGACAAGCTGGCTGGCAAGATTTCAAAAAACAAGATACCAGATGGGCAAGGCGGTATTGCGGACGACCTTGCAGCAGAGTTGGAAGCGTATCAGACCATTTACGCGGCTGTTGGACCGCATCGCAATTTAGTGAATGTGTATGGAATCGCACAGGTACCCAATGAGAATGGCGAGATGAAGCGTGCGATGTTGATGGATGCCGTACCAGGACCAACCGGAGAGAAAGCTTTTGTTGCTCTGCGTGAATCCTGGAATGCCGGCAAGATTTCCAGCGCAGAATATTGGAGTGCAATCCAATTTATCGGCCGACGTCTGCTGGATGTCACCGAACATATAAGCAAGGCAAGAGTGGTGCACAATGACATCAAGCCGGCAAACTTTCTTGTAAATGAAAAGACCGGAGAACCTGTTTTGATTGACTTGGGGTTTTCGACTGAAAAAGATAAAAAACCTATCGGCGCTACGAAGCATTACATGGCGCCAGAAGTAAGGAATGGTCAAGCTGTAAATGAACGAAGCGATGTATTTACGGTAGGCGCATCGCTCGTGCGCGGCATAGAAGGCAGAGAAGAAGCTGCCGGCATAGAAAAAGCGGCTAAAAGACAACCCAATGAAGGCCTTTTTAAGCACGATTATTTAAAGGATCGTGACGGAAATGTGCTGCGTAAAAAGGCAAGCTATTCCACGGAAACAGCTTACACAAGGTTCATGAATAGTGTAATGGAGAGCAACAAGGACATCCGTGTCAACTCCAAGGAAGCGAAAGATCTCCCTTTTCTCAACGATAGCATGCTGGATGAGGATGCTGCCAAAGAAGTCATCAAAAAAGCCCTTGCGCTGCCCCCCATGGATCATGTATCGCAGGAGCGCGTGGAGGATACGGCAAGCTTGCTTGAGGCATTCACGAACACTCCAGATCTGGCTGCTTATGCAAGGCTGCGCAACGCAAGCAAAACCGATCCTGGCTTGAAAAAAATACTGGATTCAGGTGTATTGGATCATTTACGAGATATGGTTGAAGAGGACGCGGCAAGACAAGCCGAAGTTCTTATAACGAAGGCTTCCTGGTTCGATAATGTGAAAAGAATCTCGGAAACGGTACCCAAAAAGGCGATTAAAAGCGAAGTTAATGAAGATGGCACTCGCCTCAACAAAAAAGACCAAAATAGCGACCCGGCTGAACAGGCTTATGAACGGTCTGTGAGAAAGGCTCGACTAGACCTTATTTTTTTACGCCAAAGCAGATGATTTGCGGCTTTATGCCCATGAGGCAGAAGCATTTCTGAACAACGCAGGAACCTTGAAAAGTGAAATAAGCAAACCCGAGATAGAAGAACAGACTCAGCAAGTGAGAGAACGTGCGGTGGCAGCAAGGCGCATGGTGGATATTTTTGACACTGATTTATCTCCAGCCATTGACGCCAATTCAAAGTGGACCCATCAGTCAAGAGAATTTCCCGACTAATTTAAGCTGTGCCCGTTTTTTCTTATTTACCGCGCACTGACTTTTCCACCCGATTGCGCCCCAGCCGCTTGGCTTCCAGCAGCGCGCTGTCGGCCGCTTCGGTGAGGCCGGCTGCGGTATCGATGATCGGATAGGACGCCAGGCCGGCGCTGAAGGTGGCGTACAGTGCGCCCTCGGGGTGTGCATGCGGCAGTGCGGAAAAGTCATGGCGAATGCGGTCGATCACCGCGCCGGCCTGTGCCGGCGTCACCCCGGGCAGCCCGATCAGGAATTCTTCGCCGCCGTAACGTCCGATCAGGTCGATGGAACGCAGGCGCCCCTTGAGCAGCCAGGCCAGCCCGCGTATCACCTGATCGCCCACCGGATGGCCGTAGGTGTCGTTGATCGACTTGAAGTGGTCGATGTCGATCATCGCCACTGTCAGCGCGCCTTGCGCGGGATGCCGGTCGACGATGGCTTTCAGGCGCGATTTGGCGGCCGTGTGATTGAGCAGGCCGGTCAGGCCGTCGAGGCGGCTGGAGCGCCGTGTTTCGCGGAAGCGCTCGATCCTGGTCTTGACGACTGCGGCCAGCAGCACCGGATTGAAAGGCTTGATCAGAAACTGATCACCGCCCAGGCGCAGCGCTTCGACCTGCATGCCGACCTCGGATTCGCCCGACAGATAGACAATCGGCAGCGAACTGTAGGCCGCCATCTGGCGCAGCACGCGCGTCGCT
Organism: uncultured Oxalobacteraceae bacterium; assembly: GCA_946478765.1. The sequence goes on from CAMLDH010000232.1 coordinate 2,716, forward strand.
TCGACGCCGTTGAAACGCGGCATGTACATGTCCATCAGGATCAGGTCGGGACGATAGGACTCGAGCACGTCGAGCAGCTTGCCGGGATCGTTGATCGCCTGCGTATCGATGCCGTGCTGCGCCAGCGTGCGCTGGATCAGCGCCACCGCCACCCGCGAATCTTCGACGACAAGTACGCGATACTGTTCCTGCTCATTGGTCTGCACCAGATCGAGCACGCAGTTCAGCACCAGCGAGGGCTGCTCTTCCAGCGGAATGGTGACGTCGATGCCGGCGCGCATCAGGGCGACGATTGGTTCGATTTCCGATTGCACGCCAAGATATACCAGCTGACTTGCGGGACAGCTTGCGCGGATCGCGGAAATGGAGGCAAATTCTTCCGGTTTCGCATATTCATGGGCTGGAATGAAGAGCACCGCCAGCGGTACGTCTCCCGGCAACTGGGTGCCGCCCCACGCAATCTCGACAATCCGAAAACCGAAAAACTGGAGCTGGCGCGACAGCGCGTGGGCCATGTCGCGTTTTTCGTGCGCCGCAATCATCCACACCGAGCGCGGCTTGATCCAGTCGATATCGGGGACTGCCGCCGGTTCCTCGGTGCGCCGCTCCGTCGTAGGCTGGCGCGAAGTCGCCACTGCGCCGAGCAGTACATCCATCTGACGTTGCAGCGAATGGATATCCTGCTTCGCGACCGGATGGGTCGCCTCGTCGCCCAGTTTGGCCAGCGCCGCGTTTTCCAGTCCCTCGCACAACCGCACCAGGCCCGGCAGGCGCATGCGGGTGAAGTACTCGGCCAGACTGTTGACCGCCACCGCAAATTCGATGAACTGCTCGAACCGGCCTTCCTCGACATAACGTTCCCAGCGGGTGCGCAGGACGTAAAGGCGATCTTCAATCGAGTTCGCGGAGAGCGTGGTCATGGTGTGACAATCAAAATATTTGGCACCATTATCCCGGAACAGCCCCCGGCAGGCAACGCTGTTCATTTGCCGCCCGACTGCAGGCCGAAGCGGGGCGCATCCGCCGAATGGATTAGTGCGATGCACCAATACAGCCCCCTTGACCGGAACCGCAAGCGACTTGGGCATCCGGTCCCGCGTCAAAGCGAAAAAACGGGTGCATCATGAACGCGCCATGCCGTCAACTGCATAGGGGAACTACCTGCCGCCTACTGCGTGTTGCACTGCATCTTGCAAGCCCGATTGGAAATTGATGCCCTTGAATATTCCCAAACTATTTACCGTTGCGTCGATGCTGGTCAGGCTCTTGATGTTCTGGTTGTCCAAGGTATTCTGGATCACGGTGGCGGTTGCCCCTTGCGCGATCGGTCCTGGCTGGAACGTGTTGGCCGGACCATTTTGAATCAGATTGACGGTGCCGGTGGTCGCACTCAATAGCGTCGCTTGTTCGCCGGTGAGCGTGCCGAGATCGGGAATATTCACACTGGTGGCGGTAGTCAGATTGCCGTTGACATACACCGCGCGCTGTATGCCGAACGAAATCTTCAGCCCGGCATCCATAGCGAAACCGCCGCGCATGTCATCCAGCTCGCGCTCGCTGACTGCCGGCCAATCGCCAAGCGGATGACGGGCGCGGCTGTCTTGCGTGGCGGCGGCGCCGTTGCTTGCCGCTGTTGTCTGCTGGGCCGCTTCCGATTGGTTTGCAACAAGCGGCGCGCCGGCCTGCACGGCGCTCAGCCACGTCATGCCGACGCCAAACAGGATGCACAGGCGGCTCGACTTTTTAATAGCTGCAGGTGTAATTGGCATAGGTAATGATATTAATTTTCATCAATATAAAATCATTTTTCATTCCGAACGAGGTGAACGGAGATGAATTGGCATCAGAAATCTCCGCTACCGAGCTTTGGCAAGGTCACGTTGCCCAAGCCGTCCCGACTGATGCCGGCGGCCAATGGACTTCTCGGTGCGACGCGCCAATCGGCCGTCTCGTTGAACTTCGCGCGCTGTTGCTGATTGTGAATGACGAACAGGAGGCGATTGACCCACATCGTTTCGAATGCCGGGCGCGATATCGCCCGCGTTCCCGCCGATGGATCGCCGAGCAGAATGCGGCCGTCGCGCATGCCTTTGATGACGACAAAATGATGAAAGCCGCGGTCGGCGATCAGCACGATCGCCGGCAGCTGCGCGCTTTCCAGTTTTTCCAGCGGCAACTGAAAGCCGTCCGCCTGAAAGCCGGATGCGGCGAGAAATAATTTGATGTCCAGCAGAGAGAATCCTTCTCTCTGGATTTTCTGGCGATCGCCGCGCGCATACATTGCCTCGAATACTTTCTGCTCGCTGATTGGATAACCGTACTGATGCGTGAGCAAGGTTGCCACGGCCGCTGATCCACAACTGAAATCATATTGCTGATGCGTAGTGGCCTTGAAACGCGCTTCTTTCAAGCTCGTCACGGAGACCGAATATTGACCGCCGCCGATGCCGGGCATGGTCAGTGTTCCGGCTGGTGCATTGCCGGCCAGCAGCAGGAAAATCGCAGCCGGTAGAAATAACTTTTTCATGGCTTATTTGAACTGCAGATTGACGATCATCGCGTTCTGGATGAGCACGTTGGCGCCGGTATTCTGGATCACGGTCGGAATCCCGCTAGCATTGGCGAATGCGCCTTGATTGATCACGTTGCCGCCGGTGGCGACGTTGATTGCCGTATTGTCATTGACGGCGCCGTTCAGCTTTATCTTGTTGACTACCTCATTGATCTCGTCGCTGCCGCCGCGATACTCGTCGAGCTTGCTGCTATCGATTGCGGTGCCGATATCCTGCGCATCGGCGGCTTTTGGCGATGCCGGCACGGCGAGCGGGACCGGGCCGGTGTGTGCATTCTCCGCTGCGGCGATCGGCGTGCGGGCTTGCGATTCATTTGCCGCGCCTGCGACGCAAGGCAAAATGATGGTCAGCGCCAGCAAGGTCGTGGCTGCATGATGGAGTGTTCGCATAATCAATTCCTCTTATCTGCTTCTGATCGGCGCAATGGCGGGTCAGGAATCATTGGGTGGCGTTACGGATTGCTTCGGCGATCACTGCCGTCGCCAAGGGCAACGGCAGCCTTGTGCTTGATCGCCGTGCCCGCTGTGGAGCGAACCGCGCTCCACAGCGGGCACGGCGAGTCGTCGCTTGCTCGCGCTACTTACCTGCCGGACGCCAGGTTCGCCTGAACGTTGACGCTTTGTTGCACCAGCCCTGATGCGCCGGTGTTCTGGTTCATCGTTATGATGCCGGCAGCCGACTGAGCGGTGCCGGACATGGTGTTGGACATGTTGAAAGTCCCGGCATTGACATGGATTTGGCCGCCCGCGCCGCCGTTGCCGCCAGTACCGGTGCCATTGCCCGCAGAGGCGCTTGCCGTAGCGGTGTTATAGCCGGTGTTCGCCTTCGCATCGCCGGTTTGGGCATTGCCGCCATCTGCAGTTAAGGTACCGGTTGCTGCGCCGCCGGTGCCAGTAGCGCTATTGGTGCCACGGCCATCGGCGGTTGCCGCGCCCGTTTTGGCTGAGCCGCCAGCGCCGCCATAGCCGCCCGCACCACCAGCGCCACCGTTGCCACCCACACCGCCATAACC
>CAMLDH010000233.1 GCA_946478765.1 uncultured Oxalobacteraceae bacterium
CTATTCCAGACCACTCATCCGCACGCATGGACATCTTTCTCATCAATGACAGTCAGGTCAGCCTGACGACAACGCTCTCGCCTGCCACGCCGATCAGCGGCTTTCTATGGCTCGATGCCACGCACGACGAAGTGGCGGCCAATCCCGATGCCTGGCGCGATGCAGTGGAACGCGCCACCGGCGTCCGCCTCTACGACCTGCACCTGCTCGACGTCGCCAACCTCAACCATCCGTCGTATTTTGACTCGACCCAGGATTACGGGATGGTGGTGTTTCGCAAACTGGCGCTGGCGCACCATGCCGATGGCTCGTCCACTGAAGCCGATCAGGACAGCGAACAGCAGCGGCGCAAGATACCGCCCGCACTGAGCAGGCTGGCAACGATTCCGGTCACGTTCCTGCTGATGAATCGGGCGTTGGTCACGGTCCATGCGCGCCATAGCCGCACCATCGAGGCTGCGCGCAATCGTCTGCTCGATTACAAATGCAAACCGGATGGCACCACGCATGGCAGTCGCCCCGCAACCTCGCCGGAGGAGTTGATGCTGCGCCTGGTGAACGCGATGGTCGATCAATACCTGGAATTGCGTCAACCACTGACCGCGCAGCTCGATCGCTGGCAGCGCGCACTGCTCAATCCGCGCCGCCCGTTCAACGACTGGATGGCCTTGCTGGATGCGCGCAACGAATTACACAAGCTCGATCATCTGTGCGAAGAGCAACACGATGCTTTGCAAGAGTTACGCGACCATTTCGTCGACACCTACAACGACCATGCCGACAGCCGCGCCAAGGACCTGTTGCTGGTGCGCATCAACGACGTGATGGAACACATCACGCGCGTACTGAATCATGCCCGGCGGCTGGAATCGTCACTCGAATCCGCCGTGCAAATTCATTTCGCATCAATGTCGCATCGCACCAGCGAAATCATGCGCACGCTCACCGTGATCACGGCATTGTTCATGCCGCTGACCTTGATTACCGGCATCTTCGGCATGAATTTTATCGATATGCCGCTGTTGAAGGACAAGGCAGGATTCTGGATGGCGATGGGCAGCATGGCGGTGATCGTGGCGGGCCTGCTGCTTTTCTTTCGGCGCAAACGCTATCTGGAAGATTAGCCGCGATAGGAGCACGACACCGCCTATAAAAAAAGCGCCTTGACAGGCGCTTTTTCATTTTTCATGCCGCTTTATTTATTCGGCTGCGGCGTAATGCGCAAATACGGACGCGGCGCCGTGTAGCCTTTCGGATATTTCTGCTTGATCACCGCCTCATCCTGAATCGTCAGCGGAATGATTACGTCGTCGCCATCGCGCCAGTTACCCGGTGTCGCAACCGAATAGCCATCGGTCAATTGCAACGCATCGATCACGCGCAACACTTCATCGAAATTGCGGCCGGTGCTCATCGGATACGTGATGATCAAACGGACTTTCTTTTTCGGATCGATCACGAACAGCGAACGCACGGTCATGGTCTCCGACTGATTCGGATGAATCATGTCATACAGCGCGGCGACCTTTTTATCGGCATCTGCAATGATTGGGAAACCGACCACGGTCTTTTGCGTTTCTTCAATGTCCTTGATCCACTCCACATGCTTGTCCGCCGGATCGACTGACAATGCAATCGCCTTCACGTTACGTTTGTCAAACTCGGATTTCAGTTTCGCGGTCAAGCCCAGTTCGGTTGTGCACACCGGCGTAAAGTCGGCCGGATGCGAAAACAGTACGACCCAGGAATCGTCAGCCCACTCGTGAAATTTGATCTTGCCGATCGACGAATCTTGTTCAAAATCAGGTGCGGTATCACCAAGACGCAAAGTCATATCACTCTCCAAAAAATTCTTCGATGCTTAATATAGTGGCTCATCACACGAGATTCAACAACAGATAAGTTGGGTTGTTCATATGTATTTGCATATATCCGAACATCAAGCATCTGGAGCGCTGTACTTTATCAAGACGTTTGGCCATGTAAAAGGTAAGTGTCATCAGTGTCGGCGATCTGTTTCAGCCGTTCTTTGCGCATGCGCACTGGTTCTTCGATACGCGCCATCAAATGCTTGAGATCAATGCCAATGAGCGCAGAAATTTTTCGGCATCCTGATAACCGATCACGCGGGCTCCCTGAATTTCGCGCCCTTGCTTGTTGAAGAAAATAATGCCGGGCGGGCCAAACAAATTGAACCGCTTGAGCATCGCCTTGTCATCCGCATTATTGGCGGTGACATCAATTTGCAAGAGCGACATGCCGGCAAATTGCGCCTGAATCCGCGGGTCGGAAAAAGTCAGCTTCTCCATCTCGATGCACGAGACGCACCAGTCTGCATAAAAATCGAGCAACGCCGTTTTGCCGTTCAACTGTGCCAACGCAGCATCCAGTTCAGCGACCGATTTCACGCGCACGAATTCCGTCTTTTTAATCGCGCTGCCCTTGAGATGAGCCAGTGGCGCCAATGCATCGCGCCCGCCTGTGGCGACACCTACCAGTTGCACCAGACCGAATACGGCGAACACCAAGCCAAGCGTCTTCGCGGGCCAGCCCGATTCCTTGTGCCACCACAGGTACGCGCCATATCCAATGCCCAACGCCGCCCAGCCAGATAACTGCGCCCATGCCGGAATCACCGGCGACACCAGCCACAACGCCACTGCCAGCATCAATATGCCAAAGAAGCGCTTGACCGATTCCATCCAGGGGCCGGCACGCGGCAGCAAGGAGCCGGCCGAGAGGCCCACCAGCAGCAAGGGCACGCTCATGCCGACCGCCATCGCGAACAATGCACTGCCGCCCACCACCACATCGCGCGTCTGGCTGATGTACACCAAGGCGCCGGCCAAGGGGGCTGCAACACATGGCCCGACGATTAATGCGGAAATGGCGCCCATCACAAATACGCCGAGCAGTTTTCCAGCGGCTTGCTTTTCCGAGGCTTGCATCAGCTTCAACTGGATGGCGGCGGGTACCTGCAACTGATACACACCGAACATCGACAGCGACAAGCCGACCATCAGGAGCGCGAACGTGCCCAGCACCCACGGATTTTGCAGGGTTGCGGACAGCCCCTCGCCAATCAAGCCGGCGGCAATACCGAGTCCCGTGTACACAATCGCCATGCCCAGCGAATACGTGGCCGACAACAGGAAGCCGCGCCGGCGCCGCACGTGCGCGCCTTCGCCAACAATGATGAAGGACAGAATCGGCACCATCGGCAGCACGCACGGCGTGAAGGACAAGCCTAGGCCCAGCAGGAAAAACAGGGGGAGGATCGCCAGCAGCCTGCCGCTTTTGAGCGATGCTTCAATGCTGCCCATTTCCGAATCTGCAAGCGGTACGACGACGGCGGCTTTCTCGATGGTGGGCGATGATATTCGGCCCCCGGACTGCGGCACATCGATTGGCCCATTCACCGCCAATTCCCCTTGCGCAGCGGCGGCCGCACCCAGCAAACCTGCGCTTCCCGAGGGCGACAGCTTCGTTTCCGAGTCCATCGGCGCGTAGCACAATCCTTTGTCGGCGCAACCCTGGCCAGTCGCGATCAGCGTAAACGGGCTTGCGGCTTCAACCGGTATCTTGATCGTGAGTGTATTGCGGTAAGTCTCGACATTCTTCTGGAAGGTGTCGTCGAACTTCACTTTCCCCGGCGGCAGAATGGGTTCGCCGAACTTGACGCCGGCCGCCTTGAAACGGAAGCGCTCGCGGTACATATAGTAGCCGCCGGCAATCGTGTATTTGATTTCGATGGTCTTGGCATCCGCCATCCGGGCGGAAAACTTGAACGCGTCCCCGGGCTGGAGATAATCCTCCTCGGCATGCGCGAGCGGCGCCAACGAAAACATGAGTGCAATCAATGCATACAGCATGGCAGCGAGGATTACCCTTCCTTGCGGCAGATGCAACGGCAAGTTACTCCGGCTTTGCAGCATCGTCGGCACCACAACTACTTGATTGAGCATCTTAGACATCCACACCCCTCTTCGTTTCGTTTGCGATCCAATCGAGATATGCAGGCAACCCTGCAACGATAGGCAACGCAATAATTTCAGGCACATGATACGGGTGCATCGCCTTGATCGCCGCCTCCAGCTGCGCATAGCGCGCCTGCTCAGTCTTGATCAGCAGCGTGATTTCATCGGCCTGTTCCACCGCGCCTTGCCATTGATATATCGATTGCACGGCAGGCAAAATATTCACGCAGGCGGCCAGCCTCTGTTCAACAAGCTGCTGTGCCAATGCACGCGCAAGGCCTGCATCAGGCACATTCGTCAATACCAGGAGCGGCTGTAACATAGTCGGCATTCTCCGTGTAAACTTCCAACCGGCATTTACTTCAATAAGCGGTGCCGGGTCAGCACGGTGGTGACATAAAAGCCGCCCGCGCAATAGGCAGACAGGATCGCAATATTCGCCAATGCCATATCGGGCCAGGAACCGAGAATCATGGGACGGATCAGGCTGACGGCCGCGGTCAAGGGCAACCAGTGGGAAATCGCCTGCAGCCAAATTGGCAATTGTGTCGTTGGATAATATACACCGGACAGAAACACCATCGGCGTGAGCACGAGCGTGAAATAGTAGGTGAAAAAATCATAGCCGCGCGCCAGCGCATTGATAACCAGACCGAGCGACGCAAAGGTCATGCCGATCAAAAACAGCAGGGGCACCACCAGCAGCGTATGCGGATGCAGTCCGATGCCGAGTCCAAACATCACCCCCAGAATCGCGATACCGGAAAACAGCGACTTGGTCGCCGCCCACAACATTTCGGCCAGTATCACATCGTCCAGCGCCAAGGGTGCATTCATCAACGCATCCCACGTTTTTTGCACATGCATGCGGGAAAATGCCGAATACAGCGCTTCAAATGATGATGCCATCATGATCGACATGCAGACCGAGCCTGAGGCCAGATATTGAATATACGGAATGCCGTTGATGTTTTGCAGCAAGCTGCCAAGGCCATAGCCGAATGCGATCAAGGTGATGAGTGGATCGGCAATATTGCCTAGCACACTAGCCACAGCCAGCTTTTTCCACACCAGAAAATTGCGCTGCCAGATAGGCCAGAAACGCATCGAAAACTGCGGCATTGCATAGGTCATCATCATTAATCCCGCATTTCCCTGCCAGTCAATTTGAGGAACAGGTCTTCCAGATTGGCTGGTCGATGAATGTAGCGCACGCCTGGTGTCGTATGCAACACGCCCAGCAACGCCTGCGCATCATTGGTATAGCAAAAAACAGTCTCGCCACTGACTTCAATGCGTGCCGATTTTTGCCGGCCGACAGATTCTCCCCAGGCAAGAGCATTCTCGCCATACACTTCCACCACTTCGGCTTCGATATGCTTGCCAATCAAATCGCGCGGCGAGCCTTCGGCAATCATCTTGCCATGATCAATGACCGCCAATCGATCACACAGCCGCTCCGCCTCATCCATGAAATGCGTAGTGAGAAAAATCGTTTTGCCTTCTCCGAGCAGTGTCTTCAAACGCTCCCATATCAGATGCCGCGCCTGCGGATCCAACCCGGTCGTGGGCTCATCCATGAAAATCAGATCCGGATCATTGATCAGCGCCCGTGCGAGCGTCAGGCGTCGTTTCATGCCACCGGACAGTTCGGCGATGCGCGCATCCTTTTTCGCAGTCAGGTTTGAAAATTCCAGCAGCTTCGGTATACGTCCTTTGATCTCGGCATCGCCGATACCGAAGTAGCGGCCAAACACGAGCAGGTTTTCAGCAACCGTAAAATCCGGATCAAGGTTGTCGCCCTGCGGTACCACACCTACGCGCAAGCGGGCCGGTCGCGCCTCGGACGGAATAGATTTCCCCGCCAACTCGATCGTGCCACTGTCCGGTGCTGTCAGACCCAGGCAAAGCCGCAAAGTAGTGGTCTTGCCGGCACCGTTTGGACCGAGCAGCCCATAACACTCTCCACGCCGAAGCGCGAATGACAAATCATCGATCACAATGCTTTTTGATTTGCCGTCGCCGTAGGATTTGTGCAGATTCGCAACCGACAGGATGATGGATTCAGACATGCGCAACGAGACTTTCAATGGAGTGATCTATCTTGCTACAAACAAAGCAGTGGCGTAAATGCCAAAAGCCAGGCAATGCCTGGCTTTTGTTTTTTGCGCGCTGAGTTACAGCAGCGTTGAGTTACTCTGCGCCGTCAACTTCAACAGCCTCAGTGATTTCTGGACGATCAACCAATTCAACGAACGCCATCGGCGCATTGTCGCCAACGCGAAAACCCATCTTCAGGATACGCAGGTAACCGCCGTTGCG
>CAMLDH010000234.1 GCA_946478765.1 uncultured Oxalobacteraceae bacterium
TCGCCCCGCCGCAGTGCGAGCACTGTAAGGGGCGAGCAACGCGGCAGCGCGCCGGCCAGAGCCGCAGACACTCACAGTTTTTATGCGTGGGTACTTACCTTCCGGATACGCCTCTGATGCGACCTGATTGCATCGCGGTTACTGCTCGCGTTTGGCTTTGAGCTTTCGTTTGATCTCCGCAAGGACTTCATTGGCGGCTTGTTCGCCTGCCAGAATCGCAAGATTGCGGCCGTTGAAATCACTGCCTTTCATGGTGCCGAGTTTCGGATTGATCACGATATCGGCATCCCTCAATTCCTGACGATTGATGCTCTGCCCCATGATGGCAAAGGTTTGCAGCAGCACATCCAGAGAACTCGATGCCGCCTGCACATCCGGCTGCGAAGAGATATTGACGGCAATGACAAAATCCGCCCCCATCTCGCGTGCGAAATGCACCGGTACCGGCGAGACCAGGCCGCCATCCACGTAACTGCGATCGCCAATCCTGACCGGCTGAAAAACGCTCGGCACCGCAGAAGAGGCGCGCACGGCAAGACCGGTATTACCGCGCTGGAATAATATCGGCGCGCCGCTATTCAGATCGGTCGCAACCGCGCCAAATGGAATTTTCAGTTTCTCCAGCGGCACGTTGTTGACAGCCCGGTTGACGTAATTTTGCAGCGCTTCGCCCTTCAGTACGCCGCTCGCTTTGGCAAACAGCGGCACCGACCAATCCGAGATCGCCGCCTCGTCCATGTCGAGCGCCAGTTTGTGCAATGCGTAACCGTTATTGCCCGCTGCGTACAAAGCACCGACCAGACTGCCGGCGCTGGTGCCGACCACGATGTCGGGCATGATGCCTTGCGATTCCAGTACCTTGATGACGCCAATATGCGCAAACCCGCGGGCGGCGCCGCCGCCCAGTGCAAGTCCGATCTTGACCGGATGCAGCGGCTTGGACTGCGGCGTCACAGCCGGAAGAGTTGGCTCTGCAATCGACGGGGAAGTTGTACTGCAGCCGGTCAGCATGGTTACTGCTGAAACGACACAAATCGACAATAACCGTATAAGGGACATGAGGTATCGGAGTTGCGGCATCCTGTGATGCCGGTATAAAGCTAGTCGGACCGGCGTGGATTGTAGCTTATGTTGCCGTCAGCCAAACCGGCAAATTGTCGCAAGAAATCAAGATGGCGCATTAATGTTGAAAGGCAGATATCCCGAGTCCTTGCAAAGGCCCAAGCGGCGTATGTTCTTCTTCCACCTGGTGGATACTGGGCTTGCCGCTCCATAGTTTGTAAATCACCGTGTCGTTCTTGATCACAAAGATTGCATCAAACTGCCAGCCGGACACGTTGATCATGCGCTTGAAATTGAGAAAATCCATCCAGAAATTTCCGACACGTTGGCGGTCCAGATGGTTTTGTTCGATCTCGTAGGCAAAACAGGATTGCGTCACCGAGATGCATTCCTGCAAACCGGGATCGAGTAGACGAATGTCGGGAGAGGCGATCGGAATCAGCCGGCGCAGCATATCCGCATGCGCCAGCACCGCGATGTTGGAAGTACGCTCCGGATCGACTGCCAGCGCTTTCAATTCCGTCAACGTGGTTTTTCCTGGCGTGACCTTGCCGAACATCGCTTGCGCTTCGGCATAGCTATGCCACGGTGTCTGGCTTTCATGCTTGGCATTCGGCAGCAAACCCGAGCATCCCGCCAGCATCAACGGCAAGCACAAAAAAAGGCATCGTTGCATGACGGCGTAAATTTCCGATCTCTCGGTTGCCGGCGCGTGTGCAGCGTTCGTCAGGATGGACATGGGGATTACCACTTTGCATGATCTTATCCACAGTTTAGTCTTGAAAAGTGTTTATTCAAGGAAACTTTACAATAAACGTACTGCCCTTGCCCGGTTCGGATTCCACTACCAACGTTGCGCCATGACGCAACAACACATGTTTGACGATCGCAAGGCCCAAACCGGTACCTTGGGTCTCCCTCGATCTGCTTTTATCGACTCGGTAAAAACGTTCGGTCAGGCGCGCGATATGCTCAGCCGGGATCCCAATACCTGTGTCTTGCACGGAAAATTGCGGCCCTGACGGCTTCATTTGCCAAGCCAGCCTGATTTCGCCCGCCGCCGGTGTATAACGCACCGCATTCGATACCAGGTTGCTGAAGGCGCTTCGCAACTCTTCCATGCCGCCTTTGATGTCGGGACCATCGATCGTGAGAGAAATTTTGTGCTTGCCTCCAGACAAGGCATTGGCTTCCTGCAGTATCTGGTCCAGCAAGCTGTGGATATTGACCCGTTCCGGGCGCAACGGATAATCGATCGATTCCAGCCGGGTGAGCGTCAGCATGTCTTCGACCAGGTTTTGCATGCGCTGGCCTTGCTCGTTCATCAGCTTCAAATGCGCCATGCGCGTTTGCGGATCGAGGTCCGGCTGGTTATAAGCAATCTCAAGAAAGCCGTTGATCACGGTCAGCGGCGTGCGCAATTCATGCGAGGCATTGGCGATGAAATCGCGCCGCATCATTTCGATCCGTTCCGATTCGGTCGCGTCATGCGTAACCAGGATCTGGCGTCGATTTTCAAATGGAATGATTTGCACAATCAGCTTGCGCTCTCGCAGCGACAGCGTGAGCGGCTGTTCATAGCGGCCCAGGATGATGTAATCCATGAAGTCCGGGTTGCGGATCAGATTGGTGACGCGCATCCCCTTGTCGCGGTCATTCTTCAGCCCCAGGTGTGTTTCGGCGGCCGGATTGCACCATTCCAGGAAAAGCACATCGTCCATGATGACGACGCCATCCGGCAGCAAGCTCATCGCCTGCCTGAAGCGGGCCAGCCATTCGGTCAGCTCGGTACGATTTTTTTCATCGTCGCGGCGCAGCTTGTAGAGTCGCGCGAAAATATCGGTCCATGCGCCCCAGCCATCAGGTAATTTGCTGCTGTCGGGATTGTCGAGCCAACCGTTCAAGCGGTACAGATAAAACAGCTGCACCACGACCAGAAGTGCCATTCCCGCGACGCCAAACAAAAGCCCGACGATGGGGCCAAAGAAAAACCAGAGAACGCCGGCGCCGAGCGAAACAAGCGATATACGCAAGGCGGCCGGAATCCAGAACAGCAGCTGTGGATTCATAGAGCAGTTTATTTTTCGGACAGCATGTAGCCTACACTACGAACGGTCTTGATGAGCGATTCGGCATCCTTGAGCGCCTTGCGCAAGCGCAGTACGTGAACATCGACGGTGCGCTCTTCAATGACGACATGGTCGCCCCACACCTTGTCCAGCAATTGGCTGCGTGAAAAAACGCGATCCGGGTGCGCCAGAAAGAATTTCAAAAGCTTGAACTCGGCGTGGCCGATGTCGATTTTTCGGCCATGCAGGGTGACGCTGCAACTGACCGGATCGAGCGTCACCACGCCGACGGTCATCAGGTTCTGTGCGTGCTCGGGTGTTTTTCGCCGCAACAAGGCATTGATGCGCGCCGTCAGTTCGCGCGGCGAAAACGGCTTGGTTACATAGTCGTCGGCGCCATTGTTCAGGCCGGCGATCTTGTCTTCTTCCATGCTTTTCGCGGTCAGCATGATGATCGGCAGTTCATTGAACTGCCGGTCCGAGCGGATGCGCGATAACAGGCGCAAACCGGTCTGGTCCGGCAGCATCCAATCCAGCAGGATCATGTGCGGTGTGCGCCGCTGGATGAATTCCCATGCATCTGCCGCATTGTTGACGGCAGATGCATCCCAGCCGGCTTCCTTCAATGTATAGCGGACCAGCTCGACGATGGACGGTTCGTCTTCGACAATCAGGATATGGGTTTTATCGGCAGCCATGACGGTCAGGCATTGTGATCCAGGTGCGTGCTTGCATAATCGGTGTGGCGAATATCCTTGCCTTCGACGACATAGATCACGTACTCCGCGATATTTTTCGCATGGTCGCCGATCCGTTCGATCGCCTTCGCGACCCAAAGCGTATCGAGGGCCGTCGAAATGGTGCGCGGATCTTCCATCATGAAAGTGATCGCATTGCGGATAATGGTGCGGAACTCATGATCGATGATCTGGTCTTGCGCAATGATATGGATCGCCTGATCCTTGTCCAGGCGCGCAAAGGCATCGAGCGCATCGTGCAGCAAATCGCTCGCGCTGTTGGCGATCACGCGGATCGTTTCATAGTGATTGAATGCGATCGTCATGCCGCGTTCATGCATGTTTTTCGCGGTGCGCGCGATCTTGGTTGCCTCGTCGCCGATGCGTTCGAGGTCGGTGATCACCTTGATCGTGGCCATCACGGTTCGCAAATCATTGGCGGCCGGTTGCCGCTTCACGATCAGGTGGCTGCAGGTATCGTCCAGCGTGACTTCCAGGCGATTGACGGCCTCATCGGCCTTGATCACTTGCTCGGCTTGTTTTGCATCGCCGGTTCGAAAGCAGGCGATCGCGTCGCTGAACTGGTTTTCGACCAGTCCGCCCATCAGTAAAACCTTGGAGCGTATCGCCTCAAGATCCTGATCGTATTGTTTTGAAGAGTGTTCGCCTGGCATCAGGTTTCTCCTAATTGATTCTGTAATGTCGCTTGCGTGGATGTCGTGGGACGCGAAAATCCCACTTAACCAACTTAACCAAAGCGTCCGGTAATGTAATCCTGCGTCTCCGTTTTCGTCGGGTTCATGAAGATTTGGTCAGTCTCGCCAAACTCCACCAGCTCGCCCAGATACATGTACGCGGTATAGTCGGAACAGCGCGCCGCCTGCTGCATGTTATGGGTGACGATTGTGATCGTGTAATCCTGCTTCAGTTCACTGATCAGTTCTTCGATTTTTGCGGTCGAGATCGGATCCAGCGCCGAGGTCGGTTCGTCCAACAGCAAGACATCCGGCTTGACGGCCACGCCGCGCGCGATGCAGAGGCGCTGCTGCTGGCCGCCCGAGAGGCTGAGGCCGCTCTTGTTGAGCTTGTCCTTGACCTCGCCCCACAATGCCGCCTTGTTCAGCGCCCATTCGACCCGCTCATCCATCTCGCCCTTCGGCAGGTTTTCATACAGGCGCACGCCGAACGCGATGTTGTCGTACACCGACATCGGGAATGGCGTCGGTTTCTGAAATACCATGCCGACCTTGGCGCGCAGCATGTTCACGTCCTGTCCCGGCTCCAGGATATTGCGGCCGTGGTACATGATCCTGCCTTCGGCGCGTTGACCCGGATACAAATCGTACATCCGGTTCAGCGTGCGCAAGAGCGTCGACTTGCCGCAACCCGATGGACCGATGAATGCCGTGACCTTTTTTTCATGAATTTTCAGGTTGATGTTTTTCAGGCCCTGAAAATTCCCATAGAAAAAATTCAAATCGGAAATCTCGATGGTCGGCTGCTGTTCGGCATGTGCAGCAACGTTGACGGAAGTTTGATGATTCATATCGTTTATCTATTCAGTTCTGGATCTTCTGGTTGAACAAGGTGCGCGACAGGATGTTCAGACCCAATACGCTGAAGGTCACCAGCAATGCGCCGCCCCACGCAAGTGCGCGCCAGTTATCGTACGGGCTCATGGCGAATTGATAGATGACGACCGGCAGATTCGCCAGCGGCGCGTTCATGTCGGCACTGAAGAACTGGTTGTTCAGCGCGGTAAACAACAACGGTGCGGTCTCGCCCGAAATACGGGCCAGTGCCAGCAAAGCGCCGGTCATCACACCCGCTTTCACGGCGCGCAGGCGCACCATGGTCGCGACTTTCCAGCGCGGGGCGCCAAGCGCGAACGCGGCTTCGAGCAGGCTGTTCGGCACCAGTCTCAACATGTTGTCGGTAGTTCGCACGACCACCGGAATCGCGATCAGCGAGATTGCAAACGTGCCGGCCCAACCCGAAAAATGTTTTACATGCGCCACGTATATCGCATAGATAAACAGGCCGATCACGATCGACGGCGCCGACAGCATGATGTCGGTGACGAAACGCGTGACTTGGGCCAGCATGCTTTGCTCCCCATATTCGGCCAGGTAAATGCCTGCAAAAATGCCGATCGGCGTGCTGATCGCCGTAGCCAGCCCGACCATCAACAGACTGCCGATAATCGGATTCATCAAGCCGCCGCCATCGCTGCCCGGCGCGGGCGTGGTCTGGGTAAACATATCGACGCTCAATGCACCGACACCTTTCACCAGCAACGTCAACAAAATCCACATCAGGAAAAACAAGCCGATCGCCATCGCCATGACTGCTAGCGCAATGCCGATACGATGGACCCACAGACGCCGGCGATAGACGGGGTTCAACCTAGATTCGGTAGTTGGAC
>CAMLDH010000235.1 GCA_946478765.1 uncultured Oxalobacteraceae bacterium
AATTTTCATCGGAACGGCGGAGAGGGTTATACGGGATTGGTTATGCGCCCATCTCCTATGCCGCCTTCACCGCCCCCTGCCGCGCAACAATCATCTTCTTCAACTCCGGCACACATGACCCGCAATTCGTGCCGCACTTGAGCTTCCCCTGCAGCGACGCCAGCATCGCTTCCGACGATCCGTAATTGACCATATCCTGCGCCGCCAGCACCGCGGCAATTTCCGTCTCTGCAACGTTAAGACAAGTGCATACAATCCGCCCGCGGGCCTTGAACCCTTCCGGCGCCTTGGTCGACGGCATCAACAGCATGCGTCCCAGCGCCGCCACCGGCAACTCGCCTTCCAGATATTCCTTCAACCAATGCTCGGCCGACGTATCGCCGGCCAGCGACACTGCCGCCAGCTTGCCGCCCTCGACCAGGATATGGCGCGCATTGCCGCGCCGGGTATCGTCGTAGCGCAACACGCTGGCGCCCGCAATGCCAAACCGCGCTTCGATCTCTTTCGTCAATTCGGCGGAGGCAGGGTAATCGTCGGCCGCCCGGAATAGCACGCCCACCTTGTCGCGGCCAAATAGCGTGCACGATGCATAGGCAAACTTGCGCATGCAAGGCCGCAAGGAAGACTGCAGCGCAAGCACGTGCGACTCATCGATCCAGCCGAATACCAGAAAGCGCCACGGCAATTCCGCCTTCAACAGTTTCACCGCCGCGTGCTTCAACTCGGGTTGCTTCGAACTCGGGTCCAGCACCGGCAAGGTCAAGGTATTGACGCCATACGTCGCGCCGTCCGCATGGCCGCGCCCCGACACATATTCTTCACCCCAATGCATGCCGATGAACGCCTGGCCGCCGCGCATATCGTCGCCGGCCACGACCGGCAGGATTTGCGAACCGCGCTTACTGGTCACATGCACCAGATCGCCGTTCTTGAACAAGCGCCGGTCCATGTCGGTCTGCGCCAGCACGATGGCCGGTTCCGCCGCGTGCGCAAATAATTGCGCGACGGTGCCGGTGCGGCTCATGCCATGCCACTGGTCGCGCAGGCGCCCGGTCGTCAGGCGAAACGGGAAACGTGCATCGACCGGTTCCGCCACCGGCTTGTACACCGTATTGACGAATTTCGCGCGGCCGCTGGCAGTCGGAAAAATGCCGTCTTCATACAAGCGCTTCTTGCCACTCTCCGCACCTTCCGGAAACGGCCATTGCTGCGGCCCCTGCTCTTCCAGAATCCGGAACGACAGGCCGGTGATGTCGAGGTCGCGCCCGCGCGTCGATTCGCGATGCTCGTTCCAGATTTCTTCGGTGCTCGAAAATGGAAAAAGCGTCTTCGTCTTGCCCATCACCGCTTCGAGCCTGCGCGCAAAGTCGATCACAATTTCCCAGTCGTGCCGTGTCTCGGCAGGCTTACCCAGCACCGGCTTGAAACGCGTGATGCGGCGTTCCGAGTTGGTGACGGTGCCTTCCTTTTCGCTCCAGGTCGTCGCCGGCAGCAGCACGTCGGCGTAATCGACCGTCGCGGTCGTCTTGTACGCTTCCTGCACGATCACGAGTTCGGCTTTTTCCAGCGCCTCGCGCACCAGCTTCTGATCCGGCAGCGATTGGGCCGGGTTGGTGCAGGCAATCCACAAGATCTTGATGTCGCCGGCGCGCACCGCTTCGAACATTTCAACCGCAGTCTTGCCCGGCTTGGACGGCACGTCGTCGACGCCCCACAACTTCGCGACTTCGGCGCGATGTTCGGGATTGGCAAGGTCGCGATGGGCCGATAGCAGGTTCGCCATGCCGCCGACTTCGCGTCCGCCCATCGCATTCGGCTGTCCGGTCAATGAGAACGGTCCCGCGCCCGGCTTGCCGATCTGATGCGTGGCCAGGTGCAGGTTGATCAGCGATGCATTTTTCGCGGTGCCGGATGACGACTGGTTCAAGCCCTGGCAATACAGCGACAGCGCCGCCTTCGATGTGCCGAACCAGCGTGCCGCCTGGATCAGGTCGTCCTCGCTGATGCCGCAGGTGTCGGCCACAAACTTCGGCGTGTAATCGCGCACCGTGCGCTTCAATTCCGCAAAGCCTTCGGTATGCGCCTCGATGTAGGCGGTATCGATGAAATCTTCCCACAGGCAGATATGCAGCATGCCGTTGAACAGCGCGACGTCGGTGCCGGGCAGGATCGGCAGGAACAGGTCCGCCTCGCGCGCTGTATCGGTGCGGCGTGGGTCGGCGACGATCACTTTCAGTTTCGGATTTTTCTTGCGTGCGTCTTCGATGCGGCGATAGAGGATCGGATGCGCATAGGCGGTATTCGAGCCGACGATGAAAATCAGTTCGGCCAGATCGATATCCTCATAGCACGCAGGCGGCGCATCGGCGCCCAGCGTCTGCTTGTAGCCGGCCACCGCGCTCGACATGCACAGGCGCGAATTGGTATCGATATTGTTGGTGCCGATCAGCCCTTTGGCGAGTTTGTTGAAGACGTAATAGTCTTCCGTCAGCAGTTGACCCGATATGTAAAAGCCGACGCTGTCGGGCCCATGCTCGCGTATCGTGTCGGCAAATTTTTTCGTGATGGAATCGAGCGTCGTGTCCCATGATGCGCGTTCGCGCGGCAGACCGCGTGACACGCGCAGCTCCGGATACAGTGCACGCGCCTGCTGCTGCAACGCCGGTCGCGCCGACAGGTGCAGTGTGCTGCCTTTGGTGCATAGCCGGCCAAAGTTGGCGGGATGGTCCGGGTCGCCGCGTACGCCTGTGACTTTTTCACCGTCCGACTGGACGATGACGCCGCAGCCTACACCGCAATAGCAACAGGTGGCTTTGGTTTCGGTCAACGCTTGCGCATCGCCGACAAGGGTGGGGTCTGGGATAGTCAATTGCACGTTTTTCTGGAGATTGGTTGGCAGGCGCTTGTATTCCCTAAACCCTCTCCCCCGCATGCGGGAGAGGGGACACGTCAGGCAGCGGCGATGCCGACTGCCAGCGAATTCAATTCATCCTCGTCCAGATAAACCTGTCCATCCTCCACTTTCACGCTGAATTTTTGCGTGCAACCTTCATCCGGCGCAGTCGCGCAACCGGAATCGAGTTGAATGTTCCAGTTGTGCAGCGGGCATGCCACGCGCTCGCCGAACACGATGCCTTGCGACAGCGGTCCGCCCTTGTGCGGGCAGCGGTCCAGCAGTGCGAAAATCTTGTCTTCGCTGTTGCGGAAAATCGCGACGTCGGGCTTCACTGCCCGATTGACGACCCGTGCGCCCAGCACGGGGATGTCTGCGACGTTGCAGACGGCCTTCCATTGTTGCGACATTGCTTATCCTCTATTTGAGTTGGTATATGTGGACCGGTACGGCTCGCTTGGGTGACGCATGAAACACGCAGGCATTGATGATGATGGCGGTGGCGACTACCGTCATCACGGCTGCAATCAGATAGAGTTTCATATGCGCTCCTACGATGATTACGCAGTCAACTCCTTCCCCCTGGCAGGGGAAGGAATCGATCAGACCGTCAGCGGCGCAAACTGCCGCTCGTCGAGCAGCGCCTTTTCCGGTTCATGCCACGGATCGGGCTCGCCGTCGAGCGAGAACAGCAGGCGCTCGTACAATGTCTTGCGGTTTTCGGCATCGTCCACGACCTTCTTCTTCACGTAGTCAAGGCCGACACGTCCGACGTAATGCACGGTGCGCTCCAGATACCAACCTTCTTCGCGATAAAGCTGCAGGAAGGCTCCAGAATACTCCAATACTTCTTCGTGCGTTTTGACCTTCACGAAAAATTCCGCGACCTCGGTCTTGATGCCGCCGTTGCCGGCCACGTACAGTTCCCAGCCGGAATCGACACCGATCACGCCGACGTCCTTGATGCCGGATTCCGCGCAATTGCGCGGGCAGCCCGATACCGCGATCTTGACCTTGTGCGGCGCATACATGCGCCACAATGCCCGTTCCAGCTGCTGCCCCATCAGCGTCGAATCCTGAGTGCCGAAGCGGCACCATTCGGAACCGACACAGGTTTTCACGGTGCGCAAGGCTTTCGCGTAGGCATGGCCGCTCGGCATGCCGAGGTCTTGCCATACCGCGCGCAAATCCTCTTTTTTCACGCCGAGCAAATCGATGCGCTGGCCGCCGGTGACTTTCACGGTCGGAATCTTGAACTTGTCGACCACGTCGGCGATGCGGCGCAATTCGGATGCATTGGTTTCGCCGCCCCACATGCGCGGGATCACGGAATACGTGCCGTCCTTCTGGATGTTCGCATGCGCGCGCTCATTGATGAAGCGCGATTGCGGATCGTCTTTCGCCTCATGCGGCCAAGTCGAAATCAGGTAGTAGTTGATCGCCGGCCGGCAAGTCGCGCAGCCGTTCGGCGTGCGCCATTCCATGAATTCCATGGTGGATGCAATCGTCAGCAGCTTGTTGACCTTGATCGCATCGCGCACTTCCTGATGCGTGCGGTCGGTGCAGCTGCACAAGGGCTTGGCTTTGCTCGACGTCGAATAGTCGCCGCCGGCAGTCGCCATGATGATCTGCTCGACGAGACCCGTGCAGGAGCCGCAGGACGCCGACGCCTTGGTGTGCTTGCGCACGTCTTCCAGCGTAAACAAACCCTTTTCCTTGATTGCGGTGACGATAGTGCCTTTGCAGACGCCGTTGCAGCCGCACACTTCGGCGTTGTCCGGCATCGCGGCCGCCTTGGTGAAGCCTTCGTGACCGCTGTCGCCGGGCCGGCCGGTATTGGATTCGCCGAACATCAGCGTATCGCGGATCTCGCCGATATCCTTGCCTTCGCGCAGCAGCTTGAAGTACCAGCTGCCATCGACGGTGTCGCCATACAGGCAGGCGCCGACCAGCTTGTCGCCCTTGATCACCAGTTTCTTGTACACGCCGCCTATCGGATCGGACAGCACGATTTCTTCGGTGCCTTCGCCGCCCATGAATTCGCCGGCCGAAAACAGATCGATGCCGGTCACCTTCAGCTTGGTCGACGTGACCGAGCCCTGATAGCGGCCGATGCCGAAATTG
This sequence comes from uncultured Oxalobacteraceae bacterium, assembly GCA_946478765.1. Next base: position 5,018 of record CAMLDH010000235.1, read on the forward strand.
GCCAGGTGGTTGGCGCACACTTTCGCCATTTCGAACAAGGGCGCGACCAGGCCGTAGGCGGTGCCGCGATGGTTCACGCATTCGCCGACGGCGTAGATGCGCGGGTCGTAGGTTTGCATGGTGTCGTTGACGACGATGCCGCGGTTGCAGTACAGGCCGGCCGATTCGGCCAGCGTGGTGTTGGGGCGAATGCCGACCGCCATCACCACCAGTTGCGCCGGGACTTCAAGGCCATCGGTGAAGCGGATTGCCTTTACATGGCCGTTCTCGTCGCCGACGATTTCCTTGGTATTTTTATCGAGCAGGAAGTTGAGGCCGCGGTCTTCCAGCGATTTCTGCAGCATCTTGCCCGCGACCGGATCGAGCTGACGCTCCATCAGCCAGGTCGGCAGATGCACGACGGTGACGTCCATGCCGCGCAGTTTCAGGCCGTTGGCCGCTTCCAGGCCCAGCAGCCCGCCGCCGATGACGATCGCGTGCTTGTGCACCTGCGCCGCTTCGATCATCGCATTGGTGTCGTGGATGTCGCGGTACGAGATCACGCCTTGCAGGTCTTTGCCGGGCACCGGCAGCAGGAACGGATTGGAACCGGTCGCCATCAACAGGCGATCGTACTCCGCTGTCGTGCCGTCTTCCGCAATGACCTGGCGCTTCGCGCGATCGATCTTCGTGATTTTTTTGCCAAGATGGAGCGTGATATTGTTTTCCGCATACCAGTCGACATCGTTCAACATGATGTCCTTGATGGTCTGCTCGCCGGCCAGTACCGGCGACAGCAGGATACGGTTGTAATTTGCGTATGGCTCGGCGCCGAATACGGTGATGTCGTAGACATCAGGGGCGATCTTGAGCAGCTCTTCGAGCGTGCGCACACCAGCCATGCCGTTACCGACCATGACCAACTTTAGCTTCTTCATTAAAGCTCCTTCAATTTGTTGAGGACAGAGCGGACCGCGTAGATGGGGCCGCCCAGGCTATCGCTACCCATTTTGTCCCGAATCATGCAAATTCGGCTTCGCCATTAAAGCCATTAAAAAATGCCCTGCAACTGTATGAGCAAAAGCAATGCCAGACTGCCGCAGCGCACATGCACCAATAAAAAGGCGTTTTCGCACCACCGCGGTGCGTTTTGGCAGTTTTTTTTGGTGCATTGCACAGCATCGATTCCTTATCGCGCTAAGCAGGTGTTCAGAGTTCTTTTGACATGTTCGAAGGCGGGATGGAACCCGAG
>CAMLDH010000236.1 GCA_946478765.1 uncultured Oxalobacteraceae bacterium
GTTTCATTTTCTGCAATCATGCACATTCACCGGTGCGCGATGTGATGACTGGCGGACGATGGGTGATTCGCGATGGACGGCACACGCTTGAAGAAAGAAGTGCAGTGGCGTATCGTAATGCGCTACAAGATTTGCTTGCGGTGTAAGGAAAATACATGAACATGCCGGTTCCGAAATTCAAATTCCGCCAAGGCAGCGCACCGCTGCTGGTATCGATGCCGCATGTCGGCACCCACATCCCGCCCGCCATCGCGGCCGGCATGACCGACGCAGCCTTGCGGCTGCCGGACACCGATTGGCATCTGGAAGCGCTCTATGATTTTCTCGACGCGCTTGGCGCATCGGTCCTGGTCGCGACGCATTCGCGCTATGTGGTCGACCTCAACCGCCCGATCGACAATACGAATCTGTATCCGGGACAGGATACAACCGGGCTTTGTCCCGTTGATACCTTTCTCAAGGAACCGATTTATCAACCCGGCAAGTTGCCTGATGAAGCCCATATTCAGCAGCGCTGCGGGGAGTACTGGCAGCCTTACCATTCGGCGCTGCATGAAGAATTGCAGCGGATACGCAGTACGCATGGCGTTGCGATGCTGTGGGATGCGCATTCGATCTGCTCGGTCGTGCCGCGCTTCTTCGATGGCCGGCTGCCGGACTTCAATATCGGCACCGCATCCGGTACATCCTGCATGCCGGATCTGGCCGAGAGATTGCATGCGCTAGCGAAGTTCGCATCAGGTTACAGTGCCGCCCTCAATGGCCGTTTCAAAGGCGGCTATATCACACGGCACTATGGCAATCCGGCGAAAAATATCCATGCAGTGCAACTGGAGTTGGCGCAGGCAACGTATATGGATGAGCAATATCCGTATGCTTTCGATGACGCGCTTGCTGCGCGAGTCAGGCCGGCGTTGCGGAGTTTTATCGAGGTGATGCTGGATTGGGCGCAAGCGCACGCGGGTTAGGATTCCGGAACTGCAGCGAGTCAGTGTAGAGTGCGCCCCGCGCACCAGAACCGATGAGAGCGCTACGCTTTCACCATCTCCCGCAACGGCGCCCACACCATATCCGCCGTAATATTCTTCATGCAATGATGGTGCCCCAACGGGCACTCCCGCTGCCGGCACGGCGAACAATCCAGCCGCAGCGACAAGGACTTCGCGACATCCGAAAACGGCGGCGCATGGGCCGGATCGGTCGGACCGTAAATCGCCACGATCGGCCGGTTCAACGCGGATGCAATATGCAATAAGCCCGAGTCATTGCTGACAACGGCAGCAGCGTGCCCGATCAATGCGATCGCCTCGCCCAGCGTCGTGATGCCGGCCAGATTGCGCACCTCGGGTGCTGCCGCAACGATTTCCTCGCACACCGCCTTGTCCTTGCCCGAGCCCAGCAATACGATTTGCGTCTGCGGATGCGCACGCCAAATCGCGCCGGCCAGTTCGGCAAAATGCGCAGTCGGCCACCGCTTGGCCGAGCCGAATTCCGCTCCCGGCGCAAACACGAGCAGCGGCACATCCATCCGCAAATTGACGCGGTGCATCGCTTGCATCAACTGATCGTGCGCGACCAGCAGCGCCGGACGCGGCAATGCGGACGGTGCAGAAACAAGCGGCGCAGGCGCCGCCGCCAGCGCCGCATAAAACGCTACCATCGGACGCGGCGTATCACGCGCATCGTGATGCATGACATTGAGCAAGCCATAGCGCATTTCGCCCTTGTAACCGATGCGGCGAGGGATGCCGGCCAGCCACGGAATCAATGCGAACTTCAAGGTGTTCGGCAGCACATACGCATCGGCATAGCCGCGCTGCCGCAAGCGTTTGGCAAACGCCCAGCGCTCGCGCAATTGCAACGCCCCATGTTTGAACGGCGACTCCAGCACCGTATCGACTTCACGCATCGCACGCCACACAGGCGCTACCCAGCTTGGCGCAAGCACGTCGATCGGCCGCGCCGGATGCCGATCGCGCAGGAGGCGCAACAGCGGTTGCGCCATCACCGCATCGCCGATCCAGTTGGGCGAAATGACCAGCGTGCGCGGCGGCGTAAGCGTGTTGTCCGTCATTGATGCGGCACAGAAAAACGAGCGATTGAATGGATGCTCGACATTACGCGGGCTCCTTCTCGAATTGCAGATGATACAGATTAGCGTAGACGCCATTTCTGGCCAGCAGTTCGGCATGCGAACCGATTTCGACGATCTGTCCATGCACCAGTACCACGATTCGGTCGGCATGTTCGATGGTAGACAGGCGATGTGCGATAACCAGTGTGGTGCGGCCCTGCATCAATCCATCCAATGCCGCCTGCACCGCGCGCTCCGACTCGGAATCGAGCGCCGACGTCGCTTCGTCCAGGATCAGGATCGGCGCATTCTTGTAGATCGCGCGCGCAATGGCCAGGCGCTGGCGCTGTCCGCCCGACAAGCGCGTGCCGTTGTCGCCGACCTGCGTCTCCAGTCCCTGCGGCAACTTGGCGATCACGTCCTGCAAATACGCGGCCTTGGCCGCCGCTTCGATGCGGCGCGGATCGGGATTGGCATCGCCATAGGCAATGTTGGCGGCAACCGTATCGTCGAACAGCACGACGTTCTGGCTCACCATCGCCATTTGCGCGCGCAAGCTGGCCGGCGTGATGTGCCGAATCGATTCGCCGTCCAGGCGGATGTCGCCGCTGGTGACGCTATAAAAGTCCGGCACCAGATTGACCAGCGTCGATTTGCCGCCGCCCGACATGCCGACGAACGCCACCGTCTCTCCCGGCATCACCGTCAAATTAATATGCGACAACGCCGCCTGATTTTGGCCCGGATAAGTAAAGCCGACATCAACAAAATCGATGCGGCCGGACGCCCGTCCCGCCAGCGTTTTACCGGACGTGCGTTCCACCGGCGCATCGATCAGCTTGAACACCGCATCCGCCGCCGCGAGACCGCGCTGCAGCGGACCGTTGACCTCGGCCAGATGCTTCAACGGCGTCAGTATCAACAGCATGTTGGTGATGAATGCGACGAAACCGCCGACCGTCTGATGCGCATGGCTGGCCTGAATCAGGGCCATCACAATCACGATCGAGATCGCCACTGCGGTCATCACTTGCGTGATCGGCACCGTCGCGGCGAAGGTCTTGGCCATCCGTATCGAGTAGCTGCGCAAGGTTTCCGCGCGCCGTTCAAAACGTGTCTTTTCGTATTGCTGGCCGCCGAACAGCTTGATGACCTGGTGCGCCCGTGTGGTTTCCTCGATCACCTGGGTCAACTCGGCATTGATGGTCAGATAGTGCTGCGTGAGCTTGCTCAGGCGCTTGCCGGTCAGGCGCACCACCAATGTGATCAACGGAATCAACACCAGCGTAATCAAGGTCAATTGCCAATTCAGCCAGAACAGGTAAGCGAGCAATCCGATCGCCGTCAAGGAATCGCGAATCAACGCGGTAAATACATTCTTGATCATGTCGATGATTTGCTGCACTTCGAACATCATCGAATTGATCACCTGTCCGACCGAACTGCTCGCATAAAATCCCAGCGGCACATCCAGCAAGCGATCGAACATTTTCTGCCGCAACTGATTCAGCAGCCGTGTCGAGACCCACGTCATCATGTAGGACGTCATGAAGGTCGATGCCCCGCGCACGACAAAAATGCCGATGACGAACACGGGCACGGTCCAGAACTCAATGGTCGGCGGCGACGCGAATCCGCGATCGAGCAGCACCTTCAGCATCCATACCAGCGTCGGCTCCGTACTGGCAGTCAGCGTCATGCCCAGCAGCGCCAGCGCCAAGCGCCCCTTGTACGGCGGCAGCATCAACGCCAGGCGCTTTACATGCGGCGGCAAGGTCATGGTTGAACTCGTTGTGTCATTGCGGATTGCCCTGCAAAAATGTTAATTGTCGGCGCCTCAATCTCTTGCCGACAGATGGAAAACGGATCTCCGGTCAGCTTGACCACCAGATTCAAAGTAAAAACCGATTACAATCCATGCCGCAGGTTGACATGGCCTGCTTGCGGCACCGGCATGGACCGCAAACAACAAACGTATTTTCTATTCCGACGCCATGAAACTATCGGTCATCATCATTACGAAAAACGAGGCAGACAATATCCAAGCGTGCCTGGACAGCGTCCGATTCGCAAATGAGTGGATTATAGTGGATTCGGGTAGCACCGACGGCACTGTCGGGATCGCGCGCGCCGCGGGCGCGACCGTGATTGAAACCGCCGATTGGCCCGGCTTCGGCCCGCAAAAAAACCGCGCGCTCGACGCCGCGCAAGGCGAATGGATCCTGTCGCTGGATGCCGACGAGCGGATTCCGGATGCGCTGCGCGATGAAATACTGGCGGTGATCAATGCACCCGCGCATGACGCTTATGCCCTGCCGCGCTTATCGAGTTTTTGCGGTCGTTTCATCCGCCATGCAGGCTGGTATCCGGATTACATCGTGCGCCTGTTCAGGAAAAATGCGGGACGGTTCTCGGATGATCTGGTGCATGAAAGCGTGATCGTCAAACGAGGTGAAACCGGCAGATTGCATACCCATATCGTGCATTACAGTTATCTCGACGATGATGCGTATTTGCGTAAATTGGGACAGTATTCGACGCTGGGCGCGCAACAGGCATTTGCCGCGGGCAAGCGCAGCAGTCTGGGCAAGGCGTTGGTGCATGCGTGTTCGGCGTTTCTGCGTTCGTATGTTTTCAAGCGCGGGTTTCTCGATGGACGGGCCGGCGTGATGGTCGCGATTTCGACCGCAGAAAGCACGTATCACAAGTATTTCAAGTTGATGTTGCTGACGGAAGCGGAAAAGAAAAAACGTGAAGCCGCCGGTTCGTAGGGCGCATCGTGATGCGCCGCATGGTGTAAACATCCGGCGCATCACGATGCGCCCTACGACCTCAACAGAATTGTAAAGTAGCTCAAACCATGTCCCTGGATCACGCCCACGTACTGATATGCCGCACCGACAACATCGGCGATGTGGTCCTGACCTTGCCGATCGCCGGCTACCTGAAGCGCCTCTATCCTGCCATCAGGATCGGCTTCGTGTGCCGCAGCTATGCCGCGCCGCTGGTCAGGCATTGCAGCGCAATCGACTACGTCGTTGAAGTCGAACAACTCGATCGCCCGGTGGATCAGCTTGCGCATTCCGGTGTGGACACCATCATCTTTTCCAAGCCGGACAAGAAGCTGGCGGCGGCAGCAAAAAAAGCCCGCATCCCGAACTGCGTCGGCACCAGTCACCGCTTGTTCCACTGGCTGTATTGCAACAAGCTCGCGCATTTCAGCCGCGTCAAATCGCCCTTGCATGAAGCGCAACTCAACTTCGAATTGCTGCGTCCGCTGGGCCTCCATTTTATTCCCGCACTCGACGAGATACCGGCGCTTTACCAACTCAATGCACCTCCCTATGCGGAGCGCATACGATTGCCGCATGGTGAATTTCATCTGGTCGTCCATCCAAAATCCAACGGCAATGGCCGCGAATGGCCGCTTGCGCATTACACGGCGTTGGCGCGCCTGCTGCAAGCGCAGCAGAACATCAAGTTGTGGGTGACCGGCAGTGAAAACGAAGGCAAATGGCTCGAACAGAACGCCGCGGATTTGCTGCGCATGCCGAATGTGACCAGCGTATGCGGCAAGTTCGCGCTGGATGAACTGGCCGCGTTCATCAATACGGCCAACGGCTTGATTGCAAGCGGCACCGGTCCGCTGCACATGGCGGCGGCATTGGGCAAACCGACGCTCGGATTATTCCCGCCGATGAAACCGATTCATCCGGGACGCTGGGCGCCGCTGGGCACCCATGCGCAGGTATTGTGCGAAGCGAAAACATGCAGCGGCTGCAAGGATGCGGCGACCTGCGTTTGCATGCAGAACATCACGCCGGCGCAGGTGGCGGATGTGGTGCTGCAATGGCAGAGGGACGGGCGCTAAGCAAGTGGTCAAAAGTCTTTTGACAAACAAAGGAATTCCCTCCCCTTCAAGGGGAGGGTTAGGGTGGGGATGGGTTAAAAGCGGCAAGATGAAACCCATCCCCATCCCAGCCAAGAGGATTGCGCTTGCAAGCGCAATCCGCTCCGCAGGCTGATCGCATGCGATCCGAATTCCCTGCTAAGCCCCCTTGAAGGGGAAGGAGCTCGAACAGTACCCGTTGAATGTTTGCCTATGTATTTCAAAAGCATCGCAGTTTTCAGATTTATGTCAAAAAACTTTTGTCTACCTGCTTAG
>CAMLDH010000237.1 GCA_946478765.1 uncultured Oxalobacteraceae bacterium
GCATTGTCATTGCTGACCCGCGGTCGGCTAAACGACGCAGCCACGCCCAGAGACTCCAATGTGGCCAGCATGGTGGCGCCTTTCATCGCGCTGCCGTTATCCGAATGCAGCACCAGCGAACGCCCGGCCAACCCTTCGGCCAGACTGGCACGGCGCATCAACAGCGCCGCCAACTCGGCCGATTCTGCTACCTGCACTTCATGGCCAACGATCTTGCGGCTGAACACGTCCAGCATCATGTACCAGTAAAAATACTGGCCCTTTACCGCAGCCGGCATCCACGTGATATCCCAGCTCCACACCTGGTTCGGACCGCCTGCGCAGTGGCTCGTCACGACGCGCTCGGCAGGCTTCTTCGCGCGTCCGCGGTGATGCTGCTGCGATGCCTGTTTCAACACCCGATAAAAGCGCGACTCCGATGCCAGGTACACGCCCCGGTCGGCCAGCGTCGGCACGATCTGGGACGGCGGCAGGCTGGCGAATTCCGCGCTGTTGGCCACTGCCAGAATCTGCTCGCGCTCGGCCTCGCTGAGCTTGTGGGCAGGCGCCGGTCGAACGTTCGTCGTGCGGCCGTCGGCGCCCATCTCTTCATCACCTTCCCGCACCCAGCGCTGCAACGTGCGCACACTCAATTCCAGTTCGGCACAGGCGCAATGCAAGCGGCAGCCGGCCTCTTGCGCTTCGCGGATCAACGCGACACATAACCGGCGATCTGGGACGCTGATCAGTCTTCCTCTTTGTCTGTCCCCCCAGATCGCCTGGGCTTTTTTTCGCAGAACCAGCAGCGCCGCCGCTTCGGCCAACGCTTTCTCCTTGCGGTGCAATTCCTTCTCCAATTGCCGGATGCGCTTCTGGTCTTGCTTCGACTGCTCGCGCTGGCTGCGCGCCTGCTCGCCCGCATTCGCATTGGCCGAACGGCACGCTTCGCGCCATGCGGCAATCTGCTCCGCGTACAGTCCCTTGCGCCGGCAATACTCGGCCAGCGCCGCTTCATTGAGGGCGGCCGTCTCCAGCACCACCGCAAACTTGTCTTCCGAGGACCATCCCTCGGCATTCTTCCCATCTCCCGGCACCGGCATTCCCTGATTCTTCAATTGACGCCGCCAAGTATAGAGCGTCTGCTCCGTGATCCCCGTCTCCTTTGCCAGTGCCGATACCGCTTTGTTCTCCGGTGGCATCATCCGCCGCAAGACCGCTTCTTTCCGTTCCGCTGAATATGCTTTCACTTCGACTCTTTGCCCGCCCCCGATAGGAGTTACTTCAATCAGGTGATGCGACAACTATTCTGACACCGGGGGATTCGCTCACTCAGATTTATCATGTGTTTAAAGGGATTTTCGAGACAAAGGGACGAGGGGATGTTGAAAAGAGATGCCAGGTGATGAAAACCTTTGGTTTTCTAGGCCTTAAAACAAAGGGAACGCCTTGGCGGACATCCCTTTTCAACATCCCCTCGTCCCTTTGTCATCGGGCGTCGTCCGACTTCACGCAGTCTTCATGGAAGTCACGCTACGATACACATTAGTAATATTGTCAAGCTCGTGTCTGACCGTGCCGACACTATGTCCCTGTTCTGCATCACCCGTTCCATAACCATACAAACATGGACCCCTCTTCTTTTTTCGCTTCCGGCGAAGCGCTTCCGTTTCCGTTTTGAGTACAGGCCGACAACCGTAGTCCTCAGAAATATCCCGACATTTTCCGTATCGACCTCTCGCAGAGGCGGCGTTTTGCTCTCTGCACACGCTCCCTGCGTACGTATCTAAAACGTGCGCAGGAGACACGTTTCCACCCCCGTCACGTAACGGTGCCCATCGGTGAATATGGGCAGCACGTTTGAAAGCAACCCTTTCTTCTTTCAAGCGATTATTCGCATCTCATTTCACGCTCTATGTCCGAGCGACATTCTTCCGATTTCTTGCGAACGTGCCGCCGTTCCGCAGGACTGACGCAAACCGAAGTCACCCGCTTGATGGGGTTCCAGAGTCGTACCCACCTCTCCCGTGTCGAGCGCGGCGAACGCACGCCGATGCTCGAACAGGCGCTTCGCTACGAGTTCCTGTTTGGCGTTCCTTTGCAAAAGATAGCGCCGAATCTGTGCGGTAAAGCCCTCAATGGATTATGGGAAGACATCGAGGACGAGTTGCGCGTTTGTGAGCGGCGCACCGATCCGAAGTCGCGGCGCAAGTACGACGTGCTTGCTGCGGCGAAAGAGCGGATTGAAGCTATCAGTTCATAACCATGGCCTATGATCCACTCTCCAGAATATCCGCGTACCCTCGCGCTCTATGCGACACGGCGCGGAATCGCATTTGTTCTTTTCACTGCACCGCTTTCGCCCCACGACTGGGGCACCAAGGAAATCTGCGGCATGACCAAGCATGCGGACGGCGTGCGTGCGGCGAAGCAGCTTATCGCACGCTTCCGTCCGGATGTCGTCGTGATCGAGGATGCGCACGAGCATAGTTCACGTCGTTTCCCGCGCATTCGCGCGCTGTATCGCGCTATTGCACGCCATGCGGCACGTGAAAATGTCACTGTCGTTTCGTATTCCCGCAAGGCGATTCAAGAGGCGTTTGCGGTCGCCGGGGGATCGACCAAGCACGACATCAATTGCGTCATCGTGGCTCTCATTCCGGAGCTTCTTCCTCGGCAGCCGCACAAGCGGCGGGCGGGGATGCGGAGCCCACCGCACAAGGGCTCTTCGATGCGGTAGCGCTCGGGCTCACGTTCTTTGCCGATACCGGGCGGCTCGATATTGCGCCAGCGTCAGGAGGAGAAGGGGAGGCACCACCAGCGACCGTGGTTTCCTAACCGCAGTGCCTTGGTTTGTCGTTTCGCTGGCATACACTGCAATGGAGACGACGGAGTTGATGCAACCGCTAAGGGGGTAATACTTGAAAAGGAGTTTCTGATGACATTACGGTTTGGTAATTATGCAATTGCTGTATATGTGGTTTTGCTCATGTCGTGTGCGAATCAAGAGATCGCGCAAATAGAGCACAAGCAGCTTGGTCCAGAAGCAATGGAAAACATTGCAGCCCTTAAGCAATCAGATCAACGGCCGCGATTAGCTTTGTGTGATCGTGGAAAAGATGGGCGTTATGCAAGTGAGGTGGCGGCGTATGACCTCTTGATGGGGACACTCTTCGATGTAAGGAACTCGGGAAGGCAATTCTATTACCTTGCTTTGTGGGAGGGTGGCAATAGTCTCATGTATCAATACGATGGCACAATCGGTGAGGTTCCGCTCACTCGAATGTTTGTTTTTCTGAGAAATAACGGTGCACCGGAGTTTGCAAAAAGCGTTGGCTTTCGGCGCTTTCCTCCGGGACGTACCCCCATTCCGAATGATTGCGTCATGAAAGATAATCCTGACGAAAAATTTCGTGCTTTTGCAGGTTGGCCGTATTGAATGTAGGTGTGTAGGAGTATTTTACATCCCTCAACGAAGCGTTTCGGAGAAGAGCGCACGATCAAAACAAAACCGCCTTCTCCTATGATACAAGGCGGTTTCTGGTTTTTCCACAGGTTGGATAGTGGAGCTATAGACAAGGGTGCGCTCCGCCGGCCTGCAAAAAGCCGCAGGCCGCTCTTGAGCCCACTCCGAGGCAAAAGCCCGAGGAGAAGTGGGCCATGCCCATGATCGGCCATAACGAACGGTGATCGTGGGCATGGCCCGCTTCTGCTTCGCCTTGATGCGGATAGAGTTGCGAATGCGGTAGTCCTTTCCACAACGCCACACAACAGGAGGTGGGCGATGAAACTGAGTGACGCTGGCAAGCGAGCCGGCATCTGGATTCGGGTATCGACCGACATGCAGGTTAAAGATGAAAGTCCGGAACACCATGAGCGCCGTGCGCGCCTGTATGCCGAAGCGAAGGGCTGGGACGTGATCGAGGTGTACCGCCTCGATGCGATGTCGGGAAAGACCGTGAAGGATTATCCCGAAACGAAACGGATGCTTGAGGATATCCGTACCGGCCATATCACCGGCCTGATCTTTTCCAAGCTGGCACGGCTGGCGCGGAATACGAAAGAGCTCTTGGAGTTTGCGGAAATCTTCCGCGAATGCAATGCCGATCTGATTTCGCTTGCCGAATCCATCGACACGTCCACACCCGCAGGCCGCCTCTTCTACACGATGGTCGCGGCGATGGCGCAGTGGGAGCGGGAAGAAATCGCATCCCGCGTTTCTGCGTCGGTACCAATCCGCGCGCAGATGGGCAAACCGTTGGGTGGACAGGCACCGTTCGGCTATCAATGGCTCGACGGGAAACTCATTCCGCATCCCGACGAAGCGCCGGTCAGGAAGCTCTTGCATGAACTGTTCAAGGAACACAAGCGCAAGAAAACGGTCGCGCGCATCTTGAACGAGCGCGGGTTCTGTACACGGAACGGCTCGAAGTTTTCCGACACGACCGTGGGCCGTTTGATCCAGGACCCGACCGCGAAGGGGATTCGCCGCGCGAACTATACGCAGAGCACGAACAACAAGCGGGCATGGTCGATGAAGCCGGAACATGAATGGGTGCTCCTCGACGTGCCGGCGATTATTTCGGAAGAACTCTGGAGCGAATGCGAAGCGATTCTTTCTGGCCGCAAAGGAAGCCGGAAGCTGACGACGAAACAAGTGCGCCACCTGTTCGCCGGACTCACGTTCTGCCATTGCGGCGCGAAAATGTATGTGCCGTCCAATCAGCGCAATAAATATGTCTGCCAGCACTGCCGGAACAAGATGCCGGTCATCGACCTGGAAGCCATCTTCCATGAACAGCTCCAGCATTTCTTCTTTTCCACGGAAGAACTCACGCACCACCTTTCCGCATTCGATGCAGTGATCAAGGCAAGGGAAGAGCTCTTTGCCATCCAGGAAAAGGAACGCAGGAAGCTGGAGGCAGAGATCGACAAGCTCTATGCGCTGTACCAGGCGGACGCGATCGACAAGCGCGGCTTTGCGGACAAGTACAAACCACTCCAGGCACGGCAAACTGCACTCGATGACGAGATGCCCGCACTGCAAGCCGAAATCGTCGTACTCAAGATCACGCAGTTGTCCCAAGGGGAAATCATCAGCGAGGCGCGCGACCTGTACTCCCGCTGGCTGGAGTTGCCGCATGACGAGAAGCGCCGGATCGTGGAGGCGATCACGGAGAACATCATCATTGGCGAGGGGGAAGTGGAGATCAATCTGTATTACGCGCCGACAATACCGAGGATAGGCAATAACGGGGGCGGGTCAGGGAGTTCCGGAGGGGGAAATAGTGATGACGAAGAAGGCTCCGCCTCTTCTTTACATTATGGCGAAAGGGCGACGCAACGTCAGGGATTCATCGTAGCGATCAACTGGAAGCGCGCCGGGAAATCGGCTTGCCGCGCCGCGCGCGAGATCGTGATGTGGCCGGATTCGAGCGGCTCGCGCAATACCTCCAGTACGCGCCGGTCGAACTCCGGCAATTCGTCGAGGAACAGCACGCCGCGATGCGCCAGCGAGATCTCTCCGGGGCGCGGCGTGCTGCTGCCGCCGACCAGCGCCACGCCCGATGCGGTATGGTGCGGGGCGCGATAGATACGGCCTTACCTTCCAGCGTGCCGTGCTGAAGCCGCTGGTGAGCGATTGCACCGCAGCCGACTCCAGCGCTTCTTCGTCGGTCATCGACGGCAAAATTCCCGGGAAGCGCGCCGCAAGCATGGTTTTGCCGGTGCCTGGAGGTCCCACCATCAACACGCTGTGGCCGCCGGCGGCCGCCACTTCCAGCGCACGTTTTGCGTGTATCTGGCCTTTGACATCGGCAAAGTCGGGATAGCTGGGGCGTCCGCCACCGGCGGCAGCGACATGCCGGCCCAGTCTTGCATCGGGGTTTGTTGCCGCAAAGTGGGCGCATACATGCAGCAGCGAGTCGGCGGGAAAAATCGTCGCATCCTTGACCAGCGCCGCTTCATCCGCATTGGCGCGCGGCAGGATGAATGCGCGCTGCTTGCCGGACGCGTCGCCGGCACGGTGCATCGCGAACGTCATCGCCAGCGCCCCGCGAATCGGGCGTAATTCTCCGGACAGCGACAGTTCGCCGGCAAACTCGTATTTGTCCAGGTCATCGGCCGGCATCTGGCCGGACGCGGCGAGAATGCCGAGTGCGATCGGCAGGTCGAATCGGCCCGATTCCTTGGGCAGGTCGGCCGGCGCCAAATTAACGGTAATGCGGCGCGCGGGGAATTCGA
>CAMLDH010000238.1 GCA_946478765.1 uncultured Oxalobacteraceae bacterium
GCGGTGCCGCACTGCGCTGTCGTCATGGGTCTAGCGGGCAATCACATGCCGGATGTGCTCAACCGATTGCAGCAGTTCCAACGTCGACCGATTGCAGGCTTGCTGACGCCACCGCCCTATTACATTCGGCCATCGCAAGCGGGGCTGCTGGACTATTTTTACACGCTGGCAGACGCCTCGTCCGTGCCGCTCATCCTGTACAACATCCCCTATCGCACCGGCATTGCGATCGAACTGGAGACCATCCGGACATTGGCGCAGCATGCGCGCGTGGTCGCGCTCAAGGATTGCGGCGGCGATCCGGCGATGACGCTGAATCTGATTGCCGATGGCAGCCTCGATATCCTTGCCGGAGAAGACCATCAAATTCTGTCAACGCTGTGTCTTGGCGGAACGGGCGCCATTGCAGCCGCGGCGCATATCCGGCCGGACTTGTATGTACGCGTCGCGCAGCAGGTGAAGCTGGGCGAATTGAACGATGCACGACAAGTATTCTATCGATTGCTGCCAATGATCCAGTTGCTGTTCAAAGAGCCGAATCCGGGACCGCTCAAGGCCGCATTGTCGATGATGGAATTGCTGCGCGATGAGCTACGCGCGCCAATGCAAACGGCTTCTGCAGAAATGCGGGAACAGCTCGCCGGTCAGCTGAAACAATTGGGCTGCTTTTAAAAAGACGAGTAGATTGGGCGCGCCTTTGTGCCCACGCGGTGAATCAGCGTGGGCAGATAAAACCTGCCCACGTTACTCGTAGTCCGTCACCCTTCAATTTTCAAATTGAAAGGATCGTAGGATGGGTAGAGCGCAGCGAAACCCGTCAGCGGCCTGATTGCCTGCTTGCATTGATGGGTTTCGCTGCGCTCTACCCATCCTACGGAGCAACATGAAAATTGAAGGGTGACGGGCTACTCGGCTAGCAGCGGACACCAAGGTGATAGGGGCAGCGAGATATGCCGACATTTATTGATTCATTTTTCAATTGGTTTCCAAACAATTTGTTCCCCATCAATTTGTTCCCAATGGTTAGCCGACTTATACAAAAGAAGATTGGCTTGCTCCACCTGACCATCAAGTTCATTCGGTGCTATGGGGGCTCTATTGCCATTTTTGAACGCTGCCGGGGTTTGGTTGCTATCGATGACAACGACGGTTTTGTCCTTGTTGTCCTCCAGAAGAGTCCACTGCTTCAGTTCATCCTCTCCCGCATACATGCCTGGTATCGCTTGGAATTTTGCATACACATCATTAGGAATGGCATGTCGGCCAAACATCAGTTGCATCGCTTTTTCAGGGCCAATGGCGGGCGTTTGAGACAGTCCGGCCACCAACTGGTTGGCATTCATGTTTTTGTCTCTTTCCTCATCCGAGGCGTTTCGTTTGATATCAGCTATGCGCGCACGCAGTCCGATAATTTCATTTTCAGACAGATTTTTGCCCGCCAAAGCGTGAAACAAGCAATCCCCACCGCCCCTGTTGCTCAGTATTTGACCATACTTGTTTTCAACTGATTCTCTGGATATTGCAGATTTTGTTTCCGACGATGCTCTTGCGTATTGATTGCTGAAGTCGGCTTCTTCAGGGGGTCTTTCAGCAAAGACTGTTTCTTGCTCTTTTGCAGTAGGAATACGCTGCAATGAAGCCAGAAATATATCTAGCAAATTCTGCGTTTCTTGTTTTTGATGCCCATCGCTTGCTCTTGGCGTTGGAATGCTCATCTCTAGAGCACGCCGCAATTCGCCTGCCTCTTCGGGGCGCGCTGCGCCTGACGCCACTGCACGTCGCATCTCGTCCGCCACTTTTTCACTGGCCATACTCAATTCGATGCCGAAGTGCAAGTCGCCTTCCTCTTGCCGTGCCCGTTCGGCATGGCGCAACTGTTCGGCATGGTAGCTTTCCAGGCTCATATTCATGGCCAGGTGCATTCGTTCATTTTCGAGATCCGGCACAATCATCCGTTGGCCTGGTCGCTGGTGTTTCCCTTGCGGTTCCGCCATGCTCAACGCTATGGCGCGCCGCATATTCTCTTGATCAAAACTATCTTGATCAAAACTGTCCATGCTTAAATTCTTGGCGCATTGCAGATCGTGCTCTTCACGACTCATCCTCAGTGCTCGTTGCATGTCTTCTTGGGGCACTTCCCCATAAGACGGTCGCGCAACTTGGCGTGAAGAAGCCCTTGCTTTTGGCTGCGGGAAGAACCTTCCCATAAAACTTCTGCGTTCGTTCGTGCGGCTGTTTCGCAGTGGCGGTTGATGATCTTGCTGGGTCGCCGTATTCGGCGGCACGGGCGATTGCGCCTGTCGATTCAACGAACTGGCTTCTTGCGTCGGTGCAGCCTGCGGTACTCCACAGAGTCGTCTCAAAAAACTCGGCATGGTTGGAACTCATATTTAGTTAGGGGTGAATAGAAGGGCGAGGTCCAGCAACATGCGCGTTTCCAATCGTGGAGAACGATAATCAAGGAACCAATGCCTTATCCTGAAAATGACCAAAAACAACTTATTACATGAGTGATTATCACGCCGACATAGTTCCAATTTTGGCACTTCTAATCCAAATATAATCGGTTCACATAGGACGCCCCCCCACTGACCGCTTACGCGCGCCAATGCAAACGGCTTCTGCAAAAATGCGTGAACAATTCGCCGGTCAGCTGAAACGATTGCGGCATTTGTCACTCGACAGGACGGGTAGCGCAGGCTCGCTGCCCACGCCAGTACGATAGCGCCGTGCGACGATCTTTTTGCGGGCGGACAAACAACATACACGTTGGCTGCATCTCGTTGTCCGATGTCAATTAGTATCAATCATATTCTTACCCCGAAGAGGCCCGCGCAAAGGCTGCCCGTACATTAATGAATCCGGATTACCTCATCATCGCCACCCACCTTGTCGGCGCCATCATCGCAGGCGGCATCATCGGCCTG
Source organism: uncultured Oxalobacteraceae bacterium (assembly GCA_946478765.1). The sequence goes on from CAMLDH010000238.1 coordinate 2,928, forward strand.
GAGCGCAGTTACCATGGCCGCGCCGCCGGCTTTCGCACCCATACGCTGGTATGCCTGTCCTCCAGCCTGCTGATGCTGGTCACGCTATACCAATCGACATGGCTGCCGGGCATGTCCGGCGACATGATACGAACCGATCCGACCCGCATGGCGCAGGGGATCATGACCGGCATCGGCTTTCTCGGCGCGGGCGTGATTTACAAGGAAGACTTCAGTGTGCGCGGATTGACGACGGCGGCGTCGATCTGGATCACGGCGGCCATCGGGATCATGGTCGGCATCGGTTTTTATTTTCCGGCGATTTTTTCCACGGTGCTGGCATTCGGTGTGTTGTCGTACTTCCGTCGTATCGAAGCACGCATGCCTGCGCAGACTTACGCGCATCACGCAATCTCCTTTGATAGAGACAACACGATGCCGGAAAGCGAACTGCGCGCGCTATTGGCGCAGCATGGATTCACGATTGCGAATATGGGGTATCACATTCGGAATGGCGGACACCTGTTTGAATACCGGATGGTGATCCGCACCGACGACCCGAACAACATGGCGCGCTTGGCGCAAACCCTGCGCAACCTGGTGCTGGTGCGGGAATTCCGCGTTTATCAGACCGGCGGTTAGGGCGGTTTGCGCTCCGATGTAAGGTAGGGTGCGCCCCGCGCACCAGTGCTCTTGCGACGGTATCGGTGCGCGGGGCGCCCTTGCAGGGCGCGCACAGGCTTGCAAGCCTGTGCCGTTCCGCAGGCGGATCAAAGGAGTGTCGCCTTGCAAGGCGACACCGTTGCGCAGGCGTGGGGCATGCCCCACGAAACCCCTGCTACACCATGCGATCCGAAATCCCTGCTCACCCCTACAGTGATTTGCAATCCGCTCTAGAGCATGTCGCCAAACAGGCGCGCGAATCCGCGTGCCGCCAATTCCGGATTGCCTGCCATATAGACGCTGCTGATGGCCGCCACCATATCGGTGCCGCAGGCGACCAGCGGCGCGGAATTTTCCTGCGTCATGCCGCCGATGACGACGTTCGGCAAGGGAATCTCCGCCTTGGCCCGCGTAATGATGTCGGGTGAAGTGGTCACCGGGTATTTTTTCACGCGCGACGGATAAAAGCCGCCGAACGCGATATAGCTGGCGCCGGCCCGATGTGCATCGCGTGCAAGCTGTAGATCGCCATAGCAGGAGGCGCCGACGATTTTTGCGGGGCCGACTGCGGCACGCACTTGCGCCACCGTCGCATCGGTACCGCCGACATGGATGCCATCCGCATCGAGTGCGAGACACAATTCCACATGATCATTGATGATGAACGGACGCTGATAGGTGCGGCACAATGCCAGCAGGCATTCCGCCTGTTCCTGCCGCAACGCCGGACTCGCGCTCTTGTGCCGATACTGCACCAGCGCCGCGCCGCCGCGCAAAGCGAGTTCCGTAATTTCCAGCAGCTTTTGCGTGTCATCCCAATCGGGCGTGACGATGTACAAACCTTTCATGCATTCTCCTCCAACAAGGATACGGCGCGATTCGGAATACGCTGGCCGTCGGCAATGGCGTAGGACGATTCCAGCGCTTCATTGCAATAGGACTGCGCCAGATCGATCGCATCGACCATGCTCTGCCCATTGGCAAGCAAGGCCGCGATGGCCGACGCCAGTGTGCAGCCGGTGCCGTGAAATGCCCCCGGCAAGCGCGGCCATGTCCAGGAGCGGGAAACCCCGCCGGTAAACCAGCGGTTGGTCACTTTGCCGTCATCGGCGCCGTGTCCGCCCTTGATCAATACATGCGGACACCTGCGCAGCAAGACTGCCACCTGCGAATCCAGGCGACGATCGCCGCTGCACAATGCCACGGCTTCCGGCAGATTCGGCGTGATCAGCGTCGCGACTGCCATCAAGGGCGCAATCGCATCCATCGCATTTTCCGCCGCCAGCGCATCGCCGTGACCGCTGGCCAGTATCGGATCGAACACCACCGGCAAATCGGGCTGACGCACCTTCAACGTTTTCACGATTTCAGCGATCGCTTCCGCATTGGCGCGATTGCCGACGATGCCGATCTTGACCGCGGCGATCTCGATCTTGTTCAGCAGTGCCTGTGCCTGCTGCCGCACCAGCGCTGCGGGTACCGGATGCACCGAAAACACGCGGTCGTTATCCTGCACGGTCAATGCGGTAATGACCGACAACGGATGCGCGCCGAGCGTCGTGATCGCGGCGATATCGGCTTGAATGCCGGCGCCGCCGCTTGGATCGGCGCCGGCAAATACCAGCACGCTGCGCCGATTCATACTGCGCGGCCGGCCATCGGCGACGACGGCGATGCCGCGAATTTTTTCGGGATGCGTCCGGCCAGATACGCATCGCGCCCGGCTTCCACCGCCAGGCGCATCGCGCGCGCCATCCGGATCGGATCGCGCGCGCCGGCAATGGCGGTATTCATCAATACGCCATCGCAGCCGAGCTCCATCGCGATCGCCGCATCCGACGCGGTGCCGACACCGGCATCGACCAGCACCGGTATCGTCGATTGCTCGATGATCAGCGACAGGTTCCATGGATTCAGGATACCCATGCCGGAACCGATCAAGGATGCCAGCGGCATCACCGCCACGCAGCCGATCTGTTCCAGCATCTTCGCCTGGATCGGATCGTCGCTGCAGTACACCATCACGTCGAAACCATCCTTGACCAGCGTTTCGGCAGCCTTCAAGGTTTCCGGCATGTTGGGGAACAAGGTTTTTTCATCGCCCAATACTTCGAGCTTGACCAGCTTGTGCCCGTTCAACAATTCGCGCGCCAGTTGCAAGGTGTACACCGCATCTTTCGCGTTGTAGCAGCCGGCGGTATTGGGCAGGATCGTGTATTTCGACGGCGGCACCACGTCGAGCAGGCTCGGCGCATTTGGGTCCTGGCCGATATTGACGCGGCGGATCGCGACCGTGATGATGTCGGCGCCGCTGGCTTCGGTGGCCAGACGGGTTTCTTCCAGGTCGCGGTATTTGCCGCTGCCGACGAGCAATCGCGAGCGGTAGGTTTTGCCGGCGATGGTCAAGCCTTCGTGCTGAGGCTGATCGGTGAGATTCATTCTTTGCTCCTGTGTCTTGCTCCCGCCCCTTCAAGGGAGGGCTGGGGTGGGGATGGGCCTCCTAGGCTGCGCCATCCCTGTTCTCTCCCTCCCCTTCAAGGGGAGGGCCGGGGTGGGGATGGGCCTCCTAGACTACGCCTTCCCTGTTCTCCCCCTCCCCTTCAAGGGGAGGGTTGGGGTGGGGATG
>CAMLDH010000239.1 GCA_946478765.1 uncultured Oxalobacteraceae bacterium
TGCTCGCTCCACCGCCCTATGGATTCCCGCCTGCGCGGGAATGACGGGGAAATTGACTGTCTGCTCTCAAACGCAAGCGCCCGCCCGCAACCGGCATGATGGATAAACAGTGCGTCAACATATTTTTGGCGACCTGCTTGACAGGACGTTGACTCAAGCGGCCGGCGCCTTTGTCCGCAATGAAAATTCTTCTGCCTGGCGTTGCGGGGCGACGGTCGGCAAGTTCAGGATGAAGGTGGTTCCGACCCCGACTTCACTGTGGACGCGGATGCGACCGCCGAGTATGCTGGTCACGATGTTGTGGGTAATATTGAGCCCGAGGCCGGAGCCGCCGGCGCCAAGTTTGGTTGTAAAAAATGGATCGAAAATTCGGCTCAGATTGGCCGGTGGTATGCCGACACCATTATCCTTGACGATCAATTCGACCCAGCTGTCGCCGCTGTCTTGCGCGGCGATCATCACGGTGCCGGTACTGCGCTCTTCAAAGCCATGCAGTAGCGCATTGTTCACCAGGTTGGCGATGACTTGTCCCAGCGGGCCGGGATAGCTGTCGAGCAACAGGTCGCGCGGGATGTCCTGTTCGACCTGGTACGACGTCTTCTTAAGCGTCGGCCACAGCGTCAGCATGATTTCCTCGATCACTTCGGCCAGCGAAAAGCCGCGCCGCTGCGAGCTGGTCTGATCCACCGCAACCTGCTTGAAGCTGGTGACGAGATCGGCGGCACGATACAGGTTGCGCACCAGAATGTCGCCGGCCTTGCCTGCATCGGCAATATAGGCTTCCAGCATGGAGCGCTTGAGGCCGTTGCCGTTGGCATAGCTGTTGGTTAAAGCGCGCGTTTGATCGGCCAGGGTACTGGCGACCATCAGGCTGTTGCCGATCGGCGTATTGAGTTCATGCGCGACGCCGGCGACCAGCGAGCCGAGGGCCGCAAGTTTCTCGCTGCGCACCAGTTCTTCCTGCGCCATGTTCAGTGTTCCCAGCGTCGTGGCCAATTCCTGATTGGTCCGCTGCAGTTCCTCCGTACGTTCGATGACACGCTGTTCCAGGTTGGCGTTGAGTTCACGAATTTCGATTTCAATCCGGCGCTTGTCGGTGACATCTTCACAGGCGAGGATGCCGAATTTTTCGCCATCGAGATTGAATGTGTGCCCTGAAAACTGGACCAGCACGCTGCTGCCGTCGCCCCGATTCATCCAGGCTTCTTGGCCGCCGTGCGTTCCCCCGGTTTCCTTCAATTCGGCGATCAGTGCGCTTCTGTCGGCCGCGTTGCGGTACAACTCCAGTTCGATGGTATTCTTGCCGATGACGGATTCGCGGCTGCGCAAGAACAGGCGCTCGAACGCGCCGTTGACATCCTTGATCACATAGCCGCCGCGCACTTGCGTGACGAACATGGCCACCGGCGACGACTGGAAAATCGTCGAAAAACGCTGTTCGCTGGAGCGCAGTTCCGCTTCCGCACGTTTGCGTTCGAGTTCGGCGGACGCGCGTTCGCTAAATACCTGCAACAGGGATTTCACCAGATCCGGATTGCCGAGCGGTGCGGAATGCATCACCGCCAATACGCCGATGGCATTGCCGGCAGCATCGCGCAACGGCGCACCGGCATAGCTGTCCCAGCCCTTTTCGGCGAGCGCGACGTCCTTGGGAAACCGGGCCTGGATGCCGCTGGTGAAGACGCACAGATCGCCGGCCAGTGTGCATTCGCATGGCGCGCCGATCGAAAGGTATTCGAAGTTTTCAACCAGCTGTCCGTTGACATGGGCGGCGATGGTTTTGATCCGGTCCGGTTCGCCGGGCATGCGCAGGCCGATGAATGCGCGATCGGTACGCAGCGCGGAGGCGAGGTCTGCCACCAGCAGTTCGAAGAATGCTTCACCCGCCAGTTCCTGGGTTCCCTGCGCCAGGCGCAGCAGCGCGTGGTCGGCCTCGGCTTTTTGTTCTTCCAGAATGCGCTGGTCGGTCACATCGCGGATCACTGCCATCATGTATTGCTCGGACCCAATGCTGAACGTGGTGGCGTTGGTTAAACATTTTCGCGTGCGGCCATCCTTGGTTTTCAGTGTCCATGGATGGTCGCGCACGATCTTGTCGCGATTGAGTTGTTCCAGCAAAATCTGCCGCTCCTCCGGATGGACCCATATCTTGGATTCCAGAGCGTTTCTGCCGATCAATTCGTTGCGGCCGTAACCGGTGATCGTTTCGAACGTCGGGTTCACGTCGATGATGATGTTGTCGCTGATGCGGGCAATCGAGATCGAATCCGGATTGCATTGAAACGCACCGGAAAATTTGGCTTCCGACAAGTGTTGTGCTTCCTCGGCGCGGCGCTTCTCGGTAATGTCTTCCGCCATCGACAGGATGCGGCCGGTGTGACCGGTCTCGTCATCGATATGGGTATTATTCCACTGGCAAATGATGATGCGGCCATCCGCCTTGCGATTGCGGTTGATGCGATAGGTGTCGTCGGTGCTTGTCGTAATCCTGTTGAAGATTTCTTCCACCATTTCGGGCGCCACGTCGCTCGGCGTGATGAACGTGGCATGCTGGCCGACCGCCTGCTCGCGTGAATAACCGAAAATCCGTTCTGCAGCGGCATTCCATTCGATGACCCGGTAGCTGCTGTCCCACTCGATAATCGCGATCGGGCTCTGTTCGACCAATACCCGGAAGCGTTGCTCTCGCTCGTGCAGTTCCTGCTCGACATGCTTGCGCATGTCGATGTCTCTTTCCAGTTCCTGGTTCTTTTGGTCGAGTTCCTCGAATAGCTTGCGCAGACTGATGCGCGTATCTTCCAGCCGCCGGCTCAGCATGCCGATTTCATCGAGGCGCGCCCACGTAAAGGGAACGTCGAGTTGCCTTTCCGCCAGACGATCCGCGCCTTTGCCGAGGCGCTGCAATGGCCCGACCAGCCGCTTTTCCAGCAACACCAGAATGAGCGCGATCGATAGCACGACCTGCGCCGCGACTGCGATCATTTGATCGATCAAGCCGTCGATCATGATCTTGCGCAGGCGCGTGCTGCCGACTTCGATCTCGATCGATCCGATCGTGCTGCCGCGGTAGGTCACCGGCTTCTCGATCGATGCGGTATAGCCGATACGCCGCTCCGGCCGTTCGCCCGCAACAAAGACGCCCAGCGCATTGTCACGAATCTTGATGCGCACGATGTCTTCATTGCGCGCCATCATTGCGTCGAGCAAGGCGGCGCCGCTTTCCTGATTGATATTCCACAACGGCTCCTGCATGCCGTTCGACAGGATGTCCGCATCGAGGTGGAGCAATTCGTGCGTTTGCTTCTTGACGTCTTCAGTGAATCTTCGGGACCAGGAATAACCGCTGATCAACAGCGCCGGCACAAGCAGTCCCAGCACCACTACCAGGATGAGGGCGCGTCGCAGGGTCAGGGTGCGCATGATCATCCGGGCCGTATGACCTTATAGAGAGCGACTGCAGGCATTAACGCACGGAAGTCGCGAGTAGGGGCTATTTTGGGCAAGCGGCACTTACAAGTGCGCTTCATCATTCCCAAGCCACTCCGTCAACCGATCCACCGTCATCGGCTGCGCGAAGAGATAACCCTGTCCCAAATGGCAGCCGAGCGCACTGAGGGTCGCCGCCTGCCGCTCATCCTCGACACCTTCGGCAATGACGGACAGGCCGAGATTGCGTCCGAGCTGGATGACCATCTCGGCGATACTGCTGCCACGTAACGAACTCGTGATTTCGGTAACGAATGCGCGGTCGATTTTGAGCTTGTCGACTTTCAGCTGCTGCAGATAACTGAGCGAAGAAAATCCAGTGCCGAAATCGTCAATGGCAATACTGACCCCGGTTTGCTTGAGCTGCTCCAGCAACTGGATCAGCACGTCAGGGTCCTCCATCGCCATCGATTCGGTAATTTCGAGTTCGACATAGGCCGGCGGCGCCTGGGTGTCCTGCAGTGCTCTACCGAGCATGTCAAGAAAATGCGGGTGCCGGAATTGCGCTTGCGACACATTGATCGACATCGTGAAATCAGTGAAACCGAGGCTGCGCAAGCGTACCAACTCCAGGCACGCCTCGCGCATTACCCATTCGCCCAGCTCGATGATGATTCCCGAATATTCGGCGATCGGGATGAAACGGTCGGGTGAAATGAATTCGTCATTCTCGGTTTTCCAGCGCAATAGCGCCTCGGCGCCGACCGGCCGCCGCGTCATGAGGTCGACCTGCGGTTGATAAACCACAAACAGATGCTTGGCCTCGAATGCGGCGCGCAATGCGTACATCATCCGGACGCGCTCGCGGATATCGACGCCCATGCTGCGCGAAAAATAAAAATGGCCAGACCGCTGTTGCAGTTTGGCGCGCTTGAGGGCGATGTCGGCATCCTTCAATGCGTCCGTGCCGTTGCCTTCGTATTCCTGCAGGCGGACCAGGCCGGTGGTCGACGAAAGCTGCACTTCCTGGCCATCGATATTGAAAGGCTTTTCAAATTGCGCGCGGATCGCTGCCGGATTGACCTGCGTGCCGTTGCCCAGCACTGCAAAGGTATCGCCGCCGACACGCGCGACATGCAATTGTTCGCCCAGATTGGTTTGCAGGCGCGCGGCCACGGCAAGCAATAAAAGGTCGCCGAACTCGTGCCCCAAGGCGTCGTTGGTTTCGGCAAAATGGTCAATGTCCACCAATGCCAGCGTAGCCTCGGCCTTGGCCGCAGACGCGATCGCTTTATTAAGGATTTCAACCAGGCGGGTACGGTTCGGCAGCTTGGTGAGCGGGTCGTAAAATGCGAAATTGTGCAGCCGGCTGACCAGCATGACATTGTTCAGACCGACCGATATGTTACTGCAGAAAACTTCCAGCAAGCGCTGGTTGATTTCATTCAAGGGCATGCCGGTGTTGAGGAAGGCGGCAAAATCGCGCGAAGTTTTGCCGGCAAAGTAGAGCGCCGTGTAGTCCTGGCCGTAGATGTTGTGTTTTTCCTTGAGCGCTCGTTCGAGTGCTTCGCATATGTGCGTATCGGCGGCGATCGCGGTGATCGGCTTGTTGAGCAGAGACTTGTAACGGCCAGCCGCGGCAATCACGTAAAGACTGCCGTGATGTTCGCCCGTGCCTTCCTGCACGCATAGCAATCCTTCGGGCTTCAGGTTGAGCAGTGCGGCAATTTGCGTGATCACGCCGGCCGCGAAATTCTCCAGCCCGTGCTGGGCCATGAGTTCGGTACTGGCGCGCACGATCAGGTCGAGGCCGCGGCGGCTGGCATTGATTGCGCGGATTTGTTCGTAAGACCGGATCGCTGCGGTGACAGTCGTAAACAGTTTGATGCGCGTCAGCTCGGATTTGGTCTTGTAATCGTTGATGTCAAAATCGCGGATCGCATCGATTTCCGGCGCATAGCCGGGTTGGCCGGTGCGCAAAATGATGCGCACTTCCATCATCCCGGCCGTCTCCCGGATATGACGCACCAATTGCAGGCCGGCGTCTTCATGCTCCATCACGACATCCAGCAGGATGACCGCAATGTCCTGCTCCTGCTTCAAAAGGTCACGCGCCTGTGCCGCTGAATAGGCATGCAAAAATTCCAGCGGCCGGTGTTGCATCTCCAGATTGCCGAGGGCAAAAGTCGTAGCCGAATGCACGTCGGCATCGTCGTCGATAATCATGACGCGCCAGGCGGCGATAGTCGTGGCGGGTGCTTCTGTACTGGATTTGGATTCTGTCTCGTCCAAGAAGATAAGATCGTCCTCTGTAGGGCTGACCTGTGTGGGCATCGGGGCGTCTCCAAGATTCTAAATATTCTTGTGTGGAAATAGTATATAGGTAATAAATAAGAAATGATGCAATGATTTGTATGTCAACTACGGTTGGGCTTGCATTGCTGGTAAATTGCCATGGCTTTTTTTTTAAGACGGATTTCGGATAATTGTAGGGCGAGCAATTCAATTGCATTGTGCGTCGGGGGGGGCTGATTAAAAGGAATTATTGAGGAACTATTGGTTTCGAATTTTCAACCGCTTCGCTGTATTGACAGTTCTTCTTGCGCCTTCTATATTTTCGAGGAAAGATCGGCTCATCATTCAAACGGCGCTTGCAGCGCTCGCCGTTGGTGGTTTGATAATCCTGCCGTCCTAATAATGACAATAACTTCAAACTGGC
>CAMLDH010000240.1 GCA_946478765.1 uncultured Oxalobacteraceae bacterium
ATTGCTCATGCTGCTTCATCGCTTCATCCAAGACTACGCTAGGTAAACATAGATCGGTGTCGAGGAAAGCTTCTTCGTCATCGGACAAGTTCAAATAGGCTAAGGCGGCGTCGTACCACTCGTGAGGGGCGGACCACATAATTTGAAACGGCTCGCCAAAATTGACCGCATACTTGGCCCTTTCGGCCACTTCCCCAACGAAGTTGAAGAACTGTGGCAGGTAGACTCGCGTACCAATCAGCTTGATCGATATCCCATTAATGATTGCATGGGACTCAATCACCGCAAAAGGGTCGGGCCCAATACCTGACGATCGCCATGGTGAATGACTAAGCGTATCGGTTATGTCCTTGAGTTCCGTTGCCCGGTCATAGACGTCAAAGACGCTTTTAACTACGTCGAATAAGCCTGCAAGGTTGCAATTGGTGAGGACGTGCTGGCAAATTGCGTGAGAAATGTGTTGTGCATTCCTTGCCAGATAATCTCTTCCCTCGTGAGAATCGGGTAAAAGCGATAATACGAGCGCTCCAGTGTGAACGTCATCGGACTCGATGCGAGACATCAAATCCTTCCAGCTCGAGCACCCATAGGCGGCTCTTGCAAGGATATTCCGCGCTGGATCAAGAGGGATATTGAGCAAGTATTTTAGGCGCTTTGCCTGGCGGACAACATTTTCTTGCAACTGTTGCCGTGTGATGGTCGTCGTCATAACTCTCTCCGTTGCCAAATGAATGCATCAGAGACGCCTACCCACATTCCCTGATGCCCGGAAAGGGTTAAATTCATCAAGGAGGACTACATAGTTGTATCCACTTTGCTGCGGCCTAAAGAGCCCATGGGGTAGGCAGCTCGCCGACTATGACGACGATTTCAGAAAAATTGTAGTTGAGAAGACGTTCACTGGTCAAGTAAGGGCTTTGTCCGCCCAGGGCGATTGCGCTTCAAAGGCCTTGTAAACTTTTGCTGGGTAGTGTAAACAGCAAGATTCCCTTGGAGACATGCCAATGCTGCCGAATCCGCTGCCGTTCTTCGCTGAGTTACCCGATCCTCGCCGCGAGACACGCAACAAACTCCACAAGCTGGAAGACATCGTCATGATTACGCTGTGTGCCGTGCTGGGCGGATATGAAGACTGGGTGAGCATCGAAGATTTTGGCTATGCAAACGAAGAATGGTTGCGGGGCTTTCTTGAGTTGCCCAATGGGATACCGTCGCACGATACCTTGAGCGACGTCATCGGCAGAATCGATCGGCATGCATTCGCCTCAGCCTTCGGAGAATGGGTGCGCGCCGGGCTGCCGGAATTGGCTGGGCATCAGGTCGCAGTCGATGGCAAGAGCTTGCGCGGCAGTCGGAGCGACGACGGCATGGTGCACCTGATCAGCGCCTACGCGACCCAGGCCCGGCTTGTATTGGCGGCGAACGCGATTCCCGACAAGGCCAATGAAATTACCGCCATTCCCGGATTGCTGGTGCAGTTGGACTTGGCGGGCGCCATCGTGACGATCGATGCGATGGGATGTCAAAAGAACGTTGCCAAGGTCATCGTCGAGCAAAAAGCGGACTACGTGCTGGCGCTCAAGGAGAACCACCCTGGTTTGCATGAAGACGTCAAACTGTGGCTCGATGACAGCAACCAGCAGGGTTATGTCCACGCCCACGAAACCATCGAAAAAGACCATGGCCGCATCGAGAGCCGCCGCACCGTCGTCAGCACGGACATCGAATGGCTCTCGCAGAAATCGCAGTGGCAGGGCTTGCAAGCGGTCGCCATGGTCGAATCGAGCCGCGAAATTGGCGGCAAGGTCAGTTGCGAACGGCGCTACTACCTGTGCGCCATCACCGACGTCGCGCGCATCGCACTGGCAATTCGCCATCACTGGGCCATCGAGAATCAGCAGCACTGGATTCTGGACGTGCAGTTCGGCGAAGACGCCCATCGCACTCGAAAGGATCACTCCGCAGCCAATCTCGGCATGATCCGTCGCGCCGCACTTAACCTATTGCAGCAGGACACCTCCAACAAATGGAGCATCAGGCGTCGAAAAATGCGCGCCAACTTTGACCTCACCTACCGTGAATCGATACTTTTCAATTCAGGGCCGGAAATTAACACATAGCGCGATTGCCCTGGGCATGTGTGCGCGGCGCTATGGGATGACGAATCGGAACTCGACTGCGCGGCTACATGTACGAAATCAGCGGAATTTGTGAAATGTGTTTTGTGACAAGCAGTTCGGCTGCGTTAGCCATCTACGACGTGGCACCTAAAATGAGAAATAACTTTATTGCGGATATTTCGGTTATTTCGTATAATTTGTTTATAATGGTTTTGAAGCTCCCCTCACCTTAGGCGCAGCAATTTGTTGCACAAATTGCTGCGCCTAAGGTGAAGGATTCGCCACACTGAATCATTTGCGTGCACTTTTAAAACCCAGGAGAAATGACATGTCCAGCAGCCTCGATCTTGAAATGGTCTTGGATAGCAAGGAAGATCTGGAGCTCGCAAAAGCGGCTCAGCGTTGCATCGTCAGTTCGCTGGATCACTCCAAGGCCATCAATATTGCCATCGTTGAAGATGGCTTGGAGCGCTTGAGCGAATCGCCGGTGCTAAGACTGCCACCGAAAGTATTGCGCCTGTTTGCTGATGTCCTTGGCTCATTGGCACAAGGTAAAGCGATCGCCGTCATGCCCAAGGAACTCGATGTTACGACGCAAGAGGCGGCGATGTTCCTGAATGTTTCTCGTCCTTATCTTGTCCGATTGTTAGAAGAAGGCAAGATCCCATTTCATAAAGTGGGAACACATCGAAGAATACGCTTTGAAGATGTCGTCCAGTACAAGGAAGACCGGCAGAGAATTTCCAAGGATGCCCTGCAGAAGCTGGCCGATCAAGCCCAGGAGCTTGGCATGGGGTATTAATGGCCGGGTCTTACAGCTATACCGTGATTCTCGATGCGTGTGTCTTATATCCGGCACCGCTGCGAGACTTGCTGTTGAGCCTCGCTGCCGAGGGGATATTCCGTGCTCGCTGGACCTCAATCATTCAGGATGAATGGACAAGAAATGCATTGGCCAATCGTCCTGATCTGAAACCTGAGGCACTTCGCAATACCGCAACGTTGATGAATCAGGCAATCGAGGATAGTTTGGTGGAAAACTTCGAGTATCTGATCGAGTCACTTTCACTTCCTGATCCAAACGACAGGCATGTCCTTGCCGCCGCGATTGTGGGCCACGCGGATGCGATCGTCACTTTCAATCTCAGGGATTTTCCTGAAGCGATGACCAATGTCCACGGCATTGAAATCCTGCATCCGGATGATTTCCTTATTGCGCAATACGACTTGGCTCCCGTGAAAATGCTCAAGACTGTCAAGGCACTCCGCGAGCGACTCAGGAAGCCGCCGAAGACGGCACAAGAGCTCATCGCCACATACCAGTCCCAAGGTTTGCCGCAAACTTGCCAGTTGCTGAAAGACGCCATCGAATTGATCTGAATCAGATCGCTATCCACGTTAGGATTGTCAACGATAACGAGGCTAGGACATACGCGTGAAAATTTAGCAGGCGAAAAATGGGGCACATCACTTTCACCCAGGTTACCGGGGAAGTCGCCAAGGAAGTTGAGAGACTGCTGCCGGTTCTGAACGACGAGAGTGGAAGATGTCCCAGCAGGCACTGAAGCCTATGCAGACCCTAAATTTTTGACGGTATCAGTGACGGTATTTCATGTTTTCAAAAACAGAAAATCCTTCATCCATGCGAATTTGCGCAGGCTGTTCCACTCCACGCGTTTCGCGCTTGGTGTTGCACAAAGGTGTGATACATGACTGCTACATTTTTCAACTACATCTCGAACGTATCGGGCTTCCTAACCTGACATCGAGTGCGGGCAGGTCTGCCGGCGCTTAGAACTAAATCATTAATGCCGAAGAAGGACACACCAGATTCAGAAGACCGCGACGCGTATAGCAGCAGTGAAAATTATCGGCGTGCCGCCAGAATGCAGTCGCGAAGTTCTTGGCGTCTTTACGTAGGTGTCGCACGCCAGGCGGTCTAGCCGTTTTGCTTCCCGCGAGTAGTTGTCGTATTGGTGCCAGTGCGATTTTCCTTCTTTGAAAAGAGATAACGGGTAATCACATAGACGACGCCGAATACCTCTGTCAGGGTGCCGGCCATAAACAAATTAAGATGGCTCGATTCCTTGAACGAGAGAAAATTGAGTCCGACTGCGATAAAGACGCTGTTCATTGCAACCAGTTGACCAATGAGAATGCCAATGAACCAATAAGCATAGATCTTTTTTAACTTCGTATCAGTCTTATGATCATCAACGATGGCGCGCTGCAAGTCATCGAGATTGGTGATTTCTTTCGCATCAGGTTGCTTTAGCGAGTTGCGAACGGCCGAGACTAAGGCAGAAGTTTCCTTCTGTTCCTCGGACCTTGAGTCAGCAGCCGACTTGCGTTCTCTCCGAACCGATGACGCGACATCAGCATCGGGCTTTTCTTTAATATCGGACTGCTGCTCCAACCCTAATTTGTCCTTAAGCCAAGATTTTTGAGGCGGTAGCGAATAGCATCATCGGAAACACCAAAGTGTTGAGCCATCAAGAATGTGGCGGTGCCTGCTTTAACAAGCCGCTTAACTTCATCTTCTGGCATCAAAAGCGCAGCTGCGAACTGGTTTGCAAAAATCTCATCTGGATTTGTGCCAGCGCTTGCCTGTTGGCCACGAAGGTCAACATACTCGTATTGTTCGCCATCCTGGTTTAATCGGTCAGCATAGTGTCCGATTTCGTGTGCGCAGCTAAAACGCTTACGATTCTTGCTGTCCGACTTGCTCAAGACGATTACTGGGTCTTTCTCTTTGTCTTTTATCAAAGCTCCGGAGACGGACTCAGGCAAATCCGTTTCGATTACGTCAAGACCAAGTTGAGCTGCAATCCAAACTGGATCAACGGGGAAGCCTCGCTCGCCCCATATTGATTCAAGTAGTTCGTTTGCAGAAGTTTTAGCGTCCATAACGTGAAATATATATGAAAACTTGTCCGTAAACAAAAAGTTTTGTTCTTTAGGAACCTTGTTAGGAAACAAGGTTGACTTTATAGCACGAAATACCTGTATGCACATACAGTATTTTTACAGATTTTGTCGAGTTGCGCATTATTTTTATGCCACCGTAGCGCAATTCTGCGTTTTTGTTATTGTTGTATCTTTAACTTTGGTGTAAAGGAGAAATCCTTTCAATGCGATAGGCAAGCTGCTGATTAAGCAAACTGTGTGATGAAAGCTAAGCTGTCCATAAGCGCCTCCTGCTTCACCTCGGTTGATCGATCTGCAAACCCAATCGTACGAAGTGGTGAGGCGCTCTTCTCCCTTGATCCCGCAGAAACTTCCTTATCCCGAGCTCAGGTTTCTTGTAAGAATCGGACGATTGCAGGCTGAGGTTATTAATGTCGCCAGCAAACCTTTTCAGGGCAATCAGTTTCCTTGCCGCATCACGCGTGCGGATTGGCGCAGCCGGAAACAGTGGCCCCATGCTGTCAAACACTCCCTACAACAACCATCAAGAATTCCCGATAGTCGCGGACGGCAGGCTGCATTACATTGTGAAATCGGCTTAAGAAACCGGGCGAAAGGAACGGATCGTTGAATGTGCCATCAACACAAGCGCTTAGCCTTTGGCCTCTGGTAGTTTATTTCTTTCTCGTCGTCGTTCTGATGGCGGGAATTATGGGACTTTCCTATGTCGCCGGGGAACGTCATACGGCGCGGGCAGCGGATGAGCCGTTCGAGTCGGGCATTGTGCCGGTAGGCTTTGCGCGGCTGCGCCTGTCTGTCAGGTTTTACCTGATCGCCATGTTCTTCGTGATCTTCGACGTGGAAGCCCTGTTCCTTTTCGCCTGGGCCATCGCTTTACGCGAAGCAGGCTGGGCCGGCTACATCGAAGCGTTTGTCTTCATCGGTATCCTGCTCGTTGCGCTGGCCTACTTGTGGCGGCTGGGGGCATTGGACTGGGGCGGGAGAAAGCGCCTTCCCCATCATGAAGGGATCGCACGATGCGATGGTGGTTAAGCAAGGCAAAGCCTGAGGGTCCGTCAGATCA
>CAMLDH010000241.1 GCA_946478765.1 uncultured Oxalobacteraceae bacterium
CGAGATAGACCTTGGTGACTGGAGTTCAGACGTGTGCTCTTCCGATCTCTAAGCTATGGGCGCATGCTGCACTGCGCGACGCATCCGGCCGCATTACGCAATTCACGCCGGACGATATCCGCTTTACGCCGCAACGCATCTGGCGCTCACCGCATACCAATGCCGCTTATCCCGTCGCAACGCGCATCCAGACGGGTCCAACCATCTGGCAATTAACGCCGCTGCAAGACGACCAGGAACTGGACTCGCGGCAATCGACCGGGGCGGTGTATTGGGAAGGCGCTGTCACCATCACGCGCGACGGCAAATCGGCCGGCCGCGGCTATCTTGAAATGACCGGCTACGTAAAACCATTGAAACTATGACGACCACAACCCAAAAAGAACCGCCGAAAGGCAGCCTCGCAACACTCGTCGGGCTGTTTCCTTTTCTGACGCCGTACAAGCGTCAGTTCGCATTGGCTGGCATTGCGCTTATTATCGCGGCCGCATCGACGCTCACCATTCCATATGCGTTCAAGCAGATGATCGATCTTGGATTCGGCGCTGCCGGCGCCAAAAGCACCGAGCACATCGACCTGTATTTCATCGCACTGTTCGGCGTCGCCTGCGTTCTTGCGGTTGCGACGGCGGCGCGTTTTTACATGGTGTCGTGGCTCGGCGAGCGCGTGACGGCTGACTTGCGCAGCGCGGTGTACAGCCATGTCGTCACGCAAAGCCCGCAGTTTTTCGAAACCACGCAAACCGGCGAGGTGTTGTCGCGCCTGACCACCGATACCACGCTGATCCAGGCGCTGGTCGGCACCAGCGTATCGATGGCGCTGCGCAATGCGCTGCTGTTCATCGGCGGCCTGGCGATGCTGTTCGTCACCAGCGTCAAGCTGTCGTCGATCATTCTGGTGATGTTGGCGGTGGTCGTGTTGCCGATCGTTTTTTTTGGCCGCCGCGTGCGCAAGCTATCGCGCGACTCGCAGGACCGTGTCGCCGATGCATCGGCACTGGCCGGCGAAATCCTCAATGCAATGCCGACAGTGCAGGCATTCACGCAGGAGAAAATGGAAGCCGGCCGCTTCGGCGCGTCGGTCGAGCGCGCTTTCAAGACGGCGATGGCGCGCATTCGCGCACGCGCGCTGCTGACGGTGATTGCGATCCTGCTGGTGTTCGGCGCGATCGTGTTCGTGCTGTGGCTCGGCGCCCACGCAGTGATGCAGGGAAGCATGACCGGCGGCGAGCTGGGGCAGTTCATTCTGTATGCATCGATTGTCGCCGGCGCAATTGGTGCGTTGTCGGAAGTGCTCGGCGATGCGCAGCGCGCCGCCGGCGCTACCGAGCGGCTGCTGGAGTTGTTGTCGGTGCGCTCGCCGATCCAGTCTCCGGCCACGCCGCAAAAGCTGCCGGCACGCACGGCAAATGGCGCGGCACTCGCATTGCATGGCGTCACCTTTCACTATCCGTCGCGCCCGGATACGACAGCATTGACCGATATCTCGCTCAACATACGTGCCGGCGATACCGTCGCGGTGGTCGGGCCCTCCGGCGCCGGCAAGACCACGCTGTTTCAATTGCTGTTGCGCTTTTACGATCCGCAGCAAGGCACGATTACGCTGGATGAGGTGGACATCAAGCAGCTCGATTTGCACGCGCTGCGGGGTGCGATCGGCACCGTCCCGCAAGACACCGTGATCTTTTCCGCGAACGCGATGGAAAATATCCGTTACGGACGGATCAATGCCACTGATGACGAAGTCATCGCAGCGGCCAAATTGGCGGCGGCGCACGAATTCATCGCACGGCTGCCGGAAGGATATCAATCGTTTCTGGGTGAGCGCGGCGTGCGCCTGTCGGGCGGCCAGCGGCAACGTATCGCGATCGCCCGTGCACTGCTGAAAAATCCTCCGCTCTTGCTATTGGACGAAGCAACCAGTGCGCTCGATGCCGAGTCCGAACGCCTGGTGCAAGGCGCACTGGAAGCAGCCATGGTCGGACGAACCACGCTGGTGATCGCGCACCGTCTGGCGACGGTGCAGCGCGCCGACCGTATCATCGTGATGGAACATGGCCGCATCGTCGAAACCGGTACCCACGCATCGCTGGTGGCGCAAGGCGGGCTGTATGCCAGCCTCGCGGCGCTGCAGTTTTCGCCAAGCGATGCGGTACCGGTAAAATAGCGGGTCATCAGCTACAGGAACCACCCATGCGCCAATACCTCGATTTCATGCGCCATGTTCAGGAACATGGCGCCGTCAAAACCGACCGCACCGGCACCGGCACGCGCTCGGTCTTCGGCTACCAGATGCGTTTCAATCTGCAGGACGGTTTCCCCATGGTGACGACCAAGAAACTACATATGAAATCGATCATCCATGAATTGATCTGGTTTCTGGCCGGTTCCACCAATATCAAATACCTAAAAGACAACGGCGTATCGATCTGGGACGAATGGGCTGATCCGCAAGGCAATCTCGGCCCGATTTACGGTTACCAATGGCGTTCATGGCCGGCGCCGAATGGCCAGCACATCGACCAGATCGCGCAAGTGCTGGAGCAAATCAAAACCAATCCCGATTCGCGCCGCCTGATCGTATCTGCATGGAATGTAGCCGACATCCCGCAGATGAAACTGCCGCCGTGCCATGCGTTCTTCCAGTTCTATGTCGCCGATGGCAAACTGTCGTGTCAGTTGTATCAGCGCAGCGCCGATATTTTCCTCGGCGTGCCATTCAACATCGCATCGTATGCATTGCTCACGCACATGATGGCCGAGCAAGCCGGGCTTGAGGTAGGCGACTTCATCTGGACCGGCGGCGATTGCCATTTGTATTCGAATCACATGGAGCAAGTGCAGGAACAATTATCGCGCGCGCCGCATCCCTTGCCGACATTGCGGATCAAGCGCAAAGCGGATTCGATTTTCGACTACAAGTTCGAGGATTTCGAGATTGTCGGTTACGAATCTCATCCCCATATCAAAGCGCCGGTTGCGGTTTAATGGGTTGCCGTTCGTAAAATGATTCCCGGAAAAATCATGCCGGAAAAATACGGCATGACGCACTGCGAAAGCACGCTGCAACGGCATGCAAATAAAATAGCATTGCATGAAATTCCAATTGTGTTGTCCAATCAAACTGCCGATGTTGAATAACGGGCAGAATGTTAGGTACGTGCCCGCAAAACACAATTCAAATTCATCATGACTTTCGATCCCTTCGGTATTGGCGCCATTTTTCTTTCCCTTCAGCACGCTTGGCTCAAGCGTCCAGAAAAATTGCTGGAAGCACAGCACGAATGCGCGTTCAGTATGGGAATGTTGAACTTCAATGCATTGGCATACATGGTGGGCGCTTCCCCCCATCCATGCACCAAGGCGGTCAGCGCCGACGAGCGTTTTGCCGACAGCATCTGGCACGACAATCCTGCCGAATGCCTGGCGATGCAAAGCTACCTCACCTACACCCGTTGGCTGGAGCGCCTCATCTACGACACACCGGGCGTACCAAAGAAAGAAAGCCGCAGCGGTGCGTTTTGGACACGGCAATGGCTCAATGCAGTTGCGCCCAGTAATTTCTTCTGGACCAATCCGGTCGCCATTAAAAAGGCATGGGAAACCAATGGCGCAAGCGTGAACAATGGACTCAGGAATTTTCTGGCGGATATCATCGCAGGCGATGTGCAGACGACGGACACCGCGCCGTTTCAGCCTGGTTCGAATCTGGCAACAACACCCGGCGCGATCGTCTTTCGCAACCACATCATGGAAGTGATCCATTACCATCCGATGCGCGACAAAGTGCACGCGATCCCGATCGTGATGGTGCCGCCCTGGATCAATAAATATTACATCCTCGATCTGGATGAAAGAATGAGCATGGTGCGCCATCTGGTGGCGCAAGGCTTTGATGTTTTTGCCATCAGTTGGAAAAACCCGGATGCAGCGCTGGCAAACAGTACCTACGAAACCTATGTGCTGGAGGGCGCGCTTGCCGCAGTCGAGGTTGCACGTACGGTGAGCAAGGTACCGCAGGTGCATGCGGTCGGCTATTGCATCGGCGGCACGGCATTGGCCACGCTGATGGCATGGCTCAATAAGAAATCGCGACACGAGCGGCATATGCCGGTTGCGCATTGGACATTGTTGTCATCGCTGGTCGATTTTTCCCGCCCCGGGGAAATCGAAGCCTTCATCAACGACCAAAGTCTGGCCACAATTGAATCGATGATGACCAGCAAAGGCTATCTCGACAAGGATCACCTGAGCTGGGCGTTCCGCATGCTGCGGCCCAACAGCCTCATCTGGCATTACGTGGTACACAAGTACCTGTACGGCGAGACGCCGCCGCCATTCAGCGTGCTGTACTGGAACGCCGACAGCACGCGCGTGCCGCGCGCGCTGCACAGCTTCTGCCTGCGCGCGCTTTATCGCGACAATCAGCTGGCGCGAAAGAATGGCGTGACGCTGGACGGGATTGCGATCGACATGGCGCTGGTGAAGCAGCCGCTGTACGCGGTCGGTGCAACCGAAGACCACATCACGCCGTGGCGCGGCACCTTCAAGACCTTGAGCTTGGTCAGCAGCCCTGCGCGCTATGTCCTTTCCAGCTCGGGCCATATTCTCGGCATCATCAATCCGCTGGACGGCAATTCGCACCATCATTTCTGGGTCGGCGACGCCACCGGCGCAAGCGACGGCAAAGCGTGGCGCGCCCGTCAGGAAAGGCAGCACGGCTCCTGGTGGCAGGACTGGACCGCATGGCTGCATGACAAATGCGGTCCGCTGCAAACACCGCCGTCGGACGATGATCCGTCCTATCCGAAACTGGGTAATGCGCCGGGAACCTACATCCTCGAACAATGATGCGAGTCGTCGGAGAGGCGTCCATCCCGCATCAAAATGTAATACCATTGCCGGCTAGCGAACAGCAAATGACATCCCCATGCGAGCCCGCCTCACCATCATCGTCGCCACCGACCGCCAGCGCGGCATCGGTATCAACAACACCTTGCCGTGGCGCCTGCCGGAAGATCTCGCGCATTTCAAACGCACCACGTCCGGCCATCCGATCATCATGGGACGCAAAACCTTCGACTCGATCGGACGGCCGCTGCCGAACCGGCGCAATATCGTGGTCACGCGCAACGCCGAATGGAAGCACGAAGGCGTGGAAGCGGCGCCGTCGCTGGAAGCTGCGGCCGGCATGGTGGGCGATGCGGAGGCCTTCATCATCGGCGGCGCGCAAGTCTATGCGGAAGCGCTGCCGTACGCCGACAGCATGATTGTGACGGAAATCGGCAAGACCTTCGATTGCGATACTTTTTTTCCGGAAATCGATCCCCGACAATGGAAAGAAGTCGCACGGGACAGGTATCATTCCGAACAGAGCGGATTCGATTACGCATTCGTTACTTACGAGCGTAATAAATAATTAACCATTGCGGGACAGAGGGGGGCCGCCTAGGTGGAGCCGCCAAGGTTTTACGAGGCGCCCCGGCCTAGGCGGCCCCCTCTGTCCCGCAAACTTTAAACGGGGAGCGCAATATGTCAGGACACGGTTTTCACGTACACGGCCCGCACGATCACGAGGTAGAGCATGCCGCCCACGGCGGCGACGATTTCTCCAGCAGGATTGCGGTGATGACCGCGATCCTGGCAACGGTAGGCGCACTCTTCGGCTACGAAGCCGGCGACACGCAAAACAATGCCGCACTGTTCAAGAACAATGCCGCGATCAAGAAAACCGAAGCATCGAATCAATGGAATTATTATCAAGCCAAATCCGGCAAGCAGAATTTATCCGAACTCGCAATGACCTTGCCGGGCGCCGACCGCGAAAAATACAAGTCCGAGATTGAACGCTACAAGAAGGAAAAAACGGACATCAAGGCCGATGCCGAGAAACTGGAAGCCGTTTCGCTCGACTGGGACAAGAAATCCGAATCGCAGATGCACCTGCATCACCGCTGGGCGCAAGCGATGACCGCTGAACAAATCGCGATTTCATTGGCAGCGATTACCCTTTTGACACGCAAGAAATGGATGCAGTATGCCTCTTACGGCGTGGCCGGCGTGGGCGTGGCGCTAGCGGTTCTCGCCTGGTTTCATA
>CAMLDH010000242.1 GCA_946478765.1 uncultured Oxalobacteraceae bacterium
ATGGACGCGTGTACACCACCGGCGACGCGCATCAAAAATTTTCTTTGCAAAGCGTCACCAAACTGTTCGCGCTGGCCCTCGCATTCTCGCGCGAGGGCGATGCGATCTGGCGCCGTGTCGGCCGGGAACCGTCCGGCAATCCATTCAACTCATTGTCGCAACTGGAATACGAACACGGCATTCCGCGCAATCCCTTCATCAATGCCGGCGCATTGGTGATCACCGATATTCTGGCGTCGCGTTACGTGCAGGCGGATATCGCGCTGCTGCAGTTTCTGCGCAGGCTGGCCGATGAGCCGGAGCTCGACTTCGACTGCACGGTCGCGATATCGGAGCGCCAGACCGCGCATCGCAATTATGCGATCGCGCATCTGATGAAGGACTTCGGCAATCTGCACAATGCGGTCGATACCGTGCTCGACTGCTATTGCCGTCAATGCTCGATCACGATGAATTGCGTCGAGCTCGCCAGGGCGGCCAGCTTTCTCGCCCACCACGGCAGCATTCCGTGGAGCCACGAGCGCATACTGGATGCCAGTTCGACCAAGCGCCTGAATGCATTGATGCTGACGTGCGGCACCTATGATGCGGCGGGCGACTTTGCCTACCGGGTCGGACTGCCGGCCAAGAGCGGTGTCGGCGGCGGCATAGTCGCGATCATTCCGGGCGATCTGGCGGTGGCCGTGTGGTCGCCAGGACTGGACGCGACCGGCAATTCGCTCGCCGGTTCGATGGCGCTGGAGCGCTTCACGACGCTGACTGCGCGCTCGATTTTTTGACAGGGATTCTGTTACTGCAGCGATTGCGTGCATTGTGTATCGTGCCGCTATCCAACGCACACTGGCAGGTACGCAAAAATTTTTTGAAGTAGTGCAGGCCTCTGTGCCTGCACTACTGACATGTCAAAAAATCGAGCGTGCGGTCCGCGCAAAGTTACTGCTGGCGCAACGCGCCACACCGTCGGACGCGGCGGCGTGCTGCTGGGAATGCGGATGTTTCGGTCCATGCAGGAGTAACAAATTATGCAAAAAATCGATTTAATTAAAACCGCGAACGCGCTTCCTCATTCATGACGTTCCCATATCGTCGGTGCAGTCGGCCCGGCCCGTCTAAAGCTCGTGCGCATGGACGCTTTGCAGTATGCAGAGGAAGTGCATGAGCACAATGAGGCGCTCGTGGTTATCGACGGCAAAATGGAACTCATCCTCGCCGGCAGACAGCGAACCGTCACGGCCGGCGAGCTGATCATGGTGGCAGCGCGCACACCGCATTCCATTGCCGCCGGCAGCTACGGCACGCTGCTCATCGTCGACCTTTGATGCTCGCTCAGAGCGGCTGAAGAAACGCCGTCAAGCTTGCGTCAATGTATCCACATCAGCCTGTCACTTGCGTCGCCATCGGTGCGCGGCAGGACGCGCTCGTCCGATCCGGCGCCGGACTCTCCTTCATACTGCGTACCGTTGCCGCCGCTTGATTCAATGCGCGCACCGGTCTCCGGATCGCGGCCCATTCCGCGCAGGATGCGGCCAAGCTCATTCGATGTCATTGCCCTGCGGCTGTCGCCGCTCGCGCCGCCGATGCGGCTGCGCCCATCGTCCATCGGCGCTTTCGCATCCGCCATCAAGGGCGTCCTGGCCGGCCTTGGAAACTGCGCTTTCCCATCGATTAATTTCGCTTTCAATGCATCGCGAAAAAAATCGCCGACAACCAGCAGCGCGTTGTGTCCGCCCTGCCCCCAGTAATCGCTGCGCATCGTGACGCGCGCATCATTGAATCCCACCCACGCGCCGGCAACGAGATTGGGGTGCATCAGGATGAACCAGCCGTCCGTATTGCTTTGCGTGGTCCCGGTCTTGCCGGCGACATCGGCCACGATGCCGAATTGCGTTTTGACCGCCTGCCCGGTGCCGCGGCTGACGACGCCGCGCATCATGTCGATCAATTCGACCGCCGTCATTGCCGACAGTGCGCGCTGGCTTGGTTGAGCGCCGAACTCGGCCAGCACGTTTCCATGCCGGTCCGTGATGCGTTTGATGAACACCGGCTTGCGGTACTCGCCCGATTGGGCAATCGTCGCATACGCCGACACCATTTCCAGCAGGGTCACCGGACTGGTGCCGAGCGACAGCGACGGCACCGCATCGAGCTTGCTCTGGTTGACGCCGAGCGCGCGCGCCAGATCGACGATGCGCGGCAGGCCGATATCCTGCATGACTTGTGCGGTGATGGTGTTTTTCGAGTAGATCAGCCCCTCGCGCAAGGTCATCCTGCGTCCGCTGGCGCCCGACATGTCGGTCGGCCGCCACACGCTGCCGTCGGTCGAACGGATATTGACCGATATATCGCGATACGATTGCGTCGGGCTGACGCCGTCTTCCAATGCCGCGCCGTACACGATGGGCTTGAAGGTGGAGCCGGGCTGGCGCGCCGCTTGCGCGACGTGATCGAACTGGTCACGCGCGAAATCGCGGCTGCCGACCCACGCCTTGACTTCGCCGTTCGACGGATCGATTGCCACGAAGCCGGATTCCAGCCGGGTTTTGCTCGCCCGCAAGCGCGCGATGAAATCCGTATCTTCTTTCAGCTTCGCAATGACGCCAGCCTCGGACCCGTGCGCATCGACCGCCTTTCTGAATTCGGGCGTGTCGCGAATGAAAGTGTCGGTCAGCCCTCGATTGGCATTCCAGAAATGACGGAACGGTTCTATGTTCCCGCGCAGCGCGGTGTAAGGGGCGGGCGCTCTGGATAGCAGCTCGTCCGATTGCTGCCCCCACTCCACATCGGCGATGTCCTGCAAGACCGCCGATTGCCGCTCGACCGCACGCGTCGCGGCTTCCTGCAATGCCGGGTCGATCGTGGTTTCAATGATCAAGCCGTCGGAAAACAGGTCGACATCATGCCCCTCCGCCCATTCGTTCAACCACTTGCGCGCATACACCACGAAATGCAATGCCGATCCATCCTGCTGTTCCTGCTGACGGCTGAAGCGCACTTGCAATGCCTGCGTGCGCAGCGTCTGAAATTCCTTTTCAGACAATTTCTGATGTTTCACCATTTGCGCCAGCACCACGTTGCGCCGCTTGCGCGCACGCTCGGGATTGACCACCGGGTTGTAGTAATGCGTGCCCTTGAGCATGCCCACCAGCGTCGCGCTCTCCAGCAGATCGAGTTGCGCGGCGGATTTATCGTAATAGGTGCGCGCCGCCAGCTCAATGCCGGTGACGTTATAGAGAAAAGGCACGGAATTGAGATAGGTTTCGAGAATCTGGTCTTTCGAATAGGCGCGTTCAATCTTGATCGCCGTCAGCATTTCTTTCAACTTGCGGCTGACGGTCCGCGAGCGGCCGATTTCTTCCGGAAACATATTGCGCGCAAGCTGTTGGGTGATGGTGGAACCGCCCTGCGCATCGCCGCCCGCCGTATGAAAAATCGCGCCCAATGTCCGTCCGACATCGATGCCATGATGTTGGTAAAAGCGATGATCTTCGGTTGCGACAAGCGCCTCGATCACGTGCCGCGATATGCGATCGAGGCCAACCCATTCCTGCTGTACTTGCTTGAAGGTAGCGAGTTGCCGGCCATCGGCCGACAGCAGCACACTCGGCCGCGCCCTGCGTGCTTGCTGCAGATCGCCGATGTCGGGCGTATCGGGAATCAGGTAGGCCAGATAGGCGAGAAACGGCAGAACCACTACGGCAACGGCCCATCCCGAGACGCGCAGCACGCAGCGCGCAATTTTTCGCGCCAGGACGGTGCCCTGTTTCAACTTGTTCAGAATGAATAAAACGGATTGCGAGGAAAATTGCTGCGGGCTGTCGTTCACGGGCAAACTTTCTTTTTGTTTGATTTGATGAATTTGACAAGACATGCGACTTTTGGTTTTATCAAGCTTGCCGGTGCGGTAACATGCCGCTACTGATTTCTGTCAAATAAGCACGTGTAATCCGCAGCGCTTGTTTTATCAATCCATCATCCCCGAGCAGGGGAGCGATGCAGATCCCAACGGCAAATATCCAACATGCAAAAATTTTCTCTCTATTCTTCATGCAGACTGGCAAGCATTGCCCTTGCACTGACTCTGACGGCCTGCACCCCGAAATACGACTGGCGCGAAGTGCATGGCGCCGGCGTGCCGTTCGCGGTGGTGATGCCGGCCAAACCCGCGACTTACGCGCGGCCCGTCAATCTCGATGGTGTGCAGGTCACGATGACGATGACGGCGGCCGAGGTCGACGATGTGACGTTCGCGGTCGGCACCGCCGAATTGCCGGATGCCGCGCATGCCCTCGCCGCACTGAATGCGATGAAAACCGCGTTGGTGAAAAATATCGGCGGCACGATAAACAGTGAAAAATCGTCCGCGCTGGCGCAATCGTCCGGCGCGGCCGCCAGCCAGATCGATATCGAAGCAAGCGGTGCGCCGGGCGGCAACACCGGCGGCCAGCCGCGACGTCTGGTGGCGCGCTTCGTCGCGATCGATAAACGGATTTATCAGGCAGTGGTGGTCGGCCGCGAAAAAGCGGTAACGCGCGACGCCGTCGATACCTTCCTTACGTCATTCAAGCCGGCCTGAATAGCGGGAACGGCGCGCCTAACGCCAATGCGCGCTAGCTTGCGCATCGGCGGCATGCTATGGTTTGATTAGCCTGCATGGCAGTAGTCAAGCGATGCAGATTCGATTTTTAAACGTATGGAGGCGCTATGTTAGTCACGTTTAAATCCAAAGCCGCCGCAGAAGTATTGATGTACGAGGAACATGCAAAGCGCATCCTCGACCTGCTCCATAAAGACGTCAAACGCGGCGTCATTACCTCGGCAGAAACAGCCAATGCCATTGCGACTCTGAATGCCGAAATTGCCGAGAGCAAAATGCATCCGGCGTCGGAAGAAGTGCAACGCGACGTGGTGGCGCACCATGGCGCAAACGGCGACGACAACGAGCATGAGCCGGTCGAATTCGTCAGCTTCGCCACGCGCGTCTATCCGCTGCTGGAAATGCTGCGCGCCGCACATCGCAGCGGCAACGACGTCATGTGGGGCGTTTGATGCGCATGCCGCATGCGCGCACATTGCCAGCCGACGACGGCAGTGCGCTGTTTGTCATCGATTGGCCGGCCGATCCGGCCCGGGAAGTTCGCGGCGGCATTGTACTGATGCACGGCCTGGGCGAACATTGCGGCCGCTATGCGCATGTGGCGCGCTTTTTCAACGACTGCGGCTGGTCGGTGCGCGGCTATGACCATCGCGGGCATGGCCGCTCCGGCGGCGCGCGCGGCGACGTACCGAAGGACGACGCGATTGTGCGCGATGCGAAAACCGTCGTCGACGATTTTGCGCGGCAGTTCGACGCGCCGCCGCTGTTGCTGGGTCACAGCATGGGCGGCCTGTTCGCGGCACGCTTTGCGACCGCTAAATTGTCGCCGCTGCGCGGCCTGATTCTGTCATCGCCGGCGCTGGCGGTGCCGATGACGGGAATCCAGAAACTGCTGCTGAAGATAATGACCGCCGTCGCGCCGGGCATGGGCGTATCGAACGGCTTGAACATCCGCTACTTGTCGCACGATCCGGCAGTCGTCGCGGCCTACGCCAAGGATCCATTGGTGCATCCGAAGATCAGCGCCAGACTCTTGAACGGCATGCTCGATGCGATCGCCTTTTCCCATGCGCATGCAGCGACGCTGGCGATTCCGACCCTGATGCTCATCGCCGGTGACGATCATCTGGTGGATGCCTGCGGCAGCAAGGCGTTCTTTGCAAAAC
This sequence comes from uncultured Oxalobacteraceae bacterium, assembly GCA_946478765.1. Next base: position 5,761 of record CAMLDH010000242.1, read on the forward strand.
TCGCGCCTGGCATCGGCGCCCTGCACGTCTACGAACATTTTTATCACGAAATTTTCAACGAAATCGATGCGCATTGCGTATTCGACGACGTGCGTGCGTGGCTGACTGTCCATCATTGGACCGCAGCGGCTGAACCCCTCCGCCAATAAGGACTCGTTAGGAAATAACTTGAACTTTTTATCTGGTCGTAGCTGGCGCACTACTGCGTTGCTCGCCGCTTGCAGTGCCAGCACTGCGGCGCGTCGAGCGCCTTGTATTGCATCCAGCGACGACCGCTAAAAAGTCCAAGTTATTCCCTAACGAGTCCT